>JAYVIT010000045.1:0-8416 GCA_043769965.1 Saprospiraceae bacterium | reverse complement strand
AAAAATTAAGAATCCTTTTTCTGATATTATCTTATCACGATCATTATCATACTCTTTTTTTTCTTCGAGATCATGAATTTGACCGTCTAATTCTATTATACATTTCAATTATTTGCAATAAAAATCTGGAATAAAAAATTGAGTATTGCCATTATTATTATAATAAAATGGATGCTGTCTTAAAAATTTGTATCCGCGATATTTTCTGTTGCGTAAATAACACCAAACTGTTTGTTCAGCCTTTGTCTGATTTTTACGCAGTTCTCGGGCTTGTAGAACAGCGTTCATTCGGGTAATTCTCATGCAACAAAAATAGGAAAAATGCTAATTTACATCCAGGCTTATTTCTTTTCAACTTGTTAAAAAATGCTCCTAACATCATATTTACTATTTTTTGATTCTACAGCAGGCTGTAGCTAAGGGTAAATTCTCGTCGTGTGCTTAGTTGCTAATCATTCCCTATCTTTACACCTTCCTCCAATCATGACAATGACCTCTGCAGAACCGGATATTAAATCACAGATTTTTGATGTATTTCAGAAGCTGAATAAGGCTTTTTTGGATTCACCGGTCATGTCTTTGGAGCAGCGATTAATTGGTCTGAATAAACTCGAACAAAATCTTCTGAAGTTTGGCGATAAAATTGCAGAAGCATTAAAATCAGATTTCAATAAATCCAGATTTGAATCAGATACTTCAGACATTCTTACCTGTCTTGTCGAATTGCGAAAAGCAAAACGCGAATTGCATAAATGGATGAAACCAAAACCGGTTGCAACTCCTACTGAACTTTTTGGTACCAGTTCGTATATCCGTTATGAACCCAAAGGAGTAGTATTGATTATATCACCATGGAATTATCCAGTCAATCTGACTTTGGTACCACTAATTGCTGCATGGTCGGCCGGCAACAAAATTATTGTAAAGCCATCTGAACTTGCGCATCATACTTCATTAATCATAGAGGAATTAATTCGCCTTACTTTTTCGGAAAAAGAAGTTGCTGTTTTTATTGGTGGCAGCGAAGTTGCTAATGAACTTATTCAATTAACCTTTAACCACATTTTTTTTACGGGTTCAGCTCAAAATGCAAAAAAAATAATAAAGGCATCAGCCGAAAATCTAACTCCCCTTACATTGGAGTTGGGTGGAAAATCACCCGTCATCATCGATGAAGATGTGAATTTGAAATCTATAGTCGATGATATCGTTTATGCAAAATGTCTCAACGCGGGTCAAACTTGTATTGCTCCTGATTTTGTTTTACTTCCTGATACATTGAAAGATAATTTTGTTATTGAATGGAATGCTTCAATTGAAAAAATGTACGGAAGTGATATGCTTTCAAATTCTGATTATTGTGGTATCGTGAATGAAAAACACTATTTGAGGCTTATGAATTTGATACAGGATAGTCTTGATCAGGGTGCTATAATGCATGAACCCATCAATGGAGATCCTTTACTTCGAAAATTAAAACCGGTTTTATTATTAAATTCAAACTGGGATCATGCTTCTATGCAGGATGAGATTTTCGGACCTGTATTGCCGATTATCACTTATAATAATATTCAAGAAGGTTTGCATCAGTTGCAAAAAATGAACAGACCCCTGACTCTTTATTTATTTAGTACTAACAAGTCCTGGATTAACAATATACTCGACCGGGTTCGTTCAGGTGGAGTTACAATTAATAATTGTTTGCTGAATTATTGTAATTTCAATTTACCTTTTGGAGGAGACCAACACAGTGGACATGGAGTCAATCACGGTAGATATGGTTTCGAAACATTTTCGCATCAACGAGCTGTGAGTGTGCAAGGTAGATTTTTGAATCCACTCCGTTTTTTTTATCCTCCATTTACCAAACAGAAAATCAGATTAAAAAATATTGCACTTAAAATTCTTGGAAAAATATGAAATCACTTTTACTCATTTTACACTTTAGTTTTCTTTTTGGATTCCTGGTCAATGCTCAGTTGAAGGAAATCACATTAGAGGATATTTATGAAAAAGGGACATTCACTGGAAAGGGAGTTCCCGGTTTTAATTTTACCAGGGACGGTTTGCATTTTACCAGGCAAATTACATCCAAGATTATCAAATATGAAATTAAATCCGGTGATGAGAAAGAAATCCTTTTTAATTCGGAGACAGATGCTAATGGAATTTTAAAAGGAAAAATGCAATCCTATTCGTTCAGTGCAGACGAATCCAAATTATTGCTAACGACTGCATCCGAACAGATTTACCGCTATTCTTCCATTGGTGAATATTATGTTTATGATTTGAAAATGAAAAAACTTCAACGAATTTATCCAAATGGTAAAGTCAAGTATCCAGCTTTTAATCCTCAAGGGGATAAAGTAGCTTTTGTTTTTGATAATGATTTGTATTATCAGGATTTAAATTCGGAGAAAATCATCCGGGTGACAAAAGATGGAAAAAAGAATGCCATCATCAACGCAGCATCCGATTGGGTGTATGAAGAAGAATTTACATTGACCAGGAGTTTTGAATGGTCACCCGATGGTGATCAGATTGCGTTCATTCGATTTGATGAAAGTAAAGTGAAACAATTTACCCTTGAATATTATAAAAATGATGTTTACCCTGAGCCTTATACTTTTAAATATCCAAAAGTTGGAGAAGAAAATGCAGCTCTTACCATTTGGAATTACAATTTGAAAAAGAAAAAACTTAGACAACTGAACATTGGTCCAAGAGAAGATGATTACATTCCAAGAATTAAATGGACCAATGACAATACTGAACTTTGTGTCAGTTGGATGAATCGAGATCAAAATCATTTAAAACTTATTGTTGTCAACACAGCCACAAGCAATTCGAAAATTTTGCTTGAAGAAAAAAACAAATACTACATCGATATTCACGACAATCTCACATTTCTGAAAAATGGGAGATTTTTATGGACCAGTGAAATGGATGGTTACAATCAATTGTATCTATATGATATGTCTGGAAAGTTGATACGTCAAATAACAAAAGGGCAAAAAGAGATTACGGATTTTTATGGAATAGATGAACAAGAAAAATCTATCCTGATTCAGCTTTCGGAAAATGATGGAACAGAACGAAAAATATATTCTGTTTCAATAGCAGATTTCCGTCTATCGGAGGGACAAGGGAAAATGATTTGCCTTACAAATTCTGCAGGTACTCATGGGGCACAAGTAAGTCCCGGATTAAAATTTATGGTATTATCGAGTTCTGATCTGAGTAATCCGCCAACATATCGCATAACAGATTCAGAAGGCAAAGAAATCAGAATGTTGGAAAACAATGCAGCGATTAAAGAAAAATTGAAGCAATTCGTTTTATCGGACATTGAATTGACTAAAATAAAAAATAGTCAGAGTGTTGAAATGAATTCCATTATTATCAAGCCTAAGAATTTTGATGAGACTAAAAATTATCCGGTATTTATGTTTTTGTATGGTGGTCCTGGTAGCCAACAAGTAATGAATAAATGGAATAGCTTTGGTTATTATTGGTGGTTGCAAATGCTTGCACAAAAAGGCTATATTATTTGTGTAGTTGACAACAGAGGTACAGGAGGCAGGGGAGAAGAATTTAAAAAAATGACTTATCTTCAATTGGGCAAGTACGAAACTGAGGATCAAATCGATGCTGCAAAATATCTGGCTTCATTGCCTTATGTGGATGGAAATCGCATTGGTATATTTGGCTGGAGTTACGGTGGGTATATGTCAAGCCTGTGCATTTTAAAAGGAAATGATGTTTTCAAATCAGCGATTGCCGTGGCACCGGTCACCAATTGGAAATGGTATGACTCCATTTATACAGAACGCTTTATGAAACGCACTTCTGACAATCAAAAAGGCTATGATGAAAATTCTCCGGTTAACTTTGCAGATCGTTTGAAAGGAAATTATTTATTAGTTCATGGAATGGCGGATGATAATGTTCATTTTCAAAATTCGGCGGAGATGGCCAATGCCTTGATAAAAAACAAAAAACAATTTGATACATATTATTATCCCAACAGAAATCATGGTATAAGTGGACAAAATGCAAAAATCCATTTGTTCACAAAAATGACTTCATTTGTTTTAGAAAAAATATAAAAATTAATTTATGAAAAATGTTTTGTTGATTATTGGTTTAGGAATCTTTTTAATGATGTCTTGTGGTAGTACGATGACTTTGGTCAATTTGAAACCTATAGAAGTAGATTGGATTGCAGGAGTTTGGAAACAAAGAGATAAAGAAGTATTTGAAAAATGGGTTAGAATTTCAGATACTGAATATAAAGGTTTGTCATATAATATGGATATGGGTTATGCAACGATAACAGAGACTATGCGAATTTTTACAAAAGGAAATGATGAATGGTATTTTGAAGCCATAGTGAAAGAGAATATCAATGTTCCTGTATTATTCAAATGGATACCGGATCCGGTGATTACCTTAAAGTTTGTAAACGAAAAGCATGATTTTCCACAAATCGTGGAATACAAACGCGAAGCATTTGATGTGATGTCTGCAAGCATCTCTGATATGAAAAGGGAGAAGAGATTGGTTTTTGATTATAGTCGTTATCAAACACAGTGAAACAAATTGAAATTATAAATCGAAAGGCGAGTCACCTTTATTTTTTTCTTCATTCTTATGAAGTCGGTATTCTATTGACAGGAGCAGAAGTCAAATCAATTAAGACAGGTAATGCAAATTTGAGTGATGCATATTGTGTAGTGGAGCATGGACAAGTTTGGATTAAAAACATGCACATCTCAGAATACAAACAAAGCCAGGAACCCGAATACAATCCAAAGCGAGATCGCAAACTTTTACTAAACAAAGCTGAGATCCGCAAAATCGAGCGAAAAGTTACTGAGAAAGGCAACACATTGATTCCTTACAGGGTCTATGTTACCGACCGCAGCTTTATCAAATTGGAAATTGTGTTGGCCTCCGGTAAAAAATCATTTGATAAACGAGAGTCTATTAAGGAGAAAGATGAGAAGAGGAATATGGAGAGGGATTTTAAGCTTCGATAAATTGTTAATAGTTGTTGCTTGAAGAAGCGTTTCGCTTCAAGCTTGTTTTTTCCAAATCTAATTGCGATGTTTAACTAAGGAATAAATGCAAAGGATCATTATAATTTAAAATAATATTCATCAATTATTTTTTTGAATAACCCTAAAATAACTATTTTGCAATATGATCACCGGCGAAATAATTATCTATCAAAACCAGGAAGGCAACATCAAAATTGATGTGAGACTTGAGGGAGAAACTGTTTGGCTTACACAGGCCCAGCTAATGAAGCTTTTTCAAAAATCAAAAGCCACAATAAGTGAGCATGTTACAAATATCTTCGAAGAGGGAGAATTAGTAGAGGATTCAGTTGTTCGGAAATTCCGAACAACTGCGGCAGATAACAAAGACTATAATACAAATTACTATAACCTTGATGTTATAATATCAGTAGGTTATCGGGTAAAATCACCACAGGGCACCCAATTCAGAATATGGGCAACACAAAGGTTGAAGGAATATATCGTAAAAGGGTTCACTCTTAACGACGATCGATTTAAATCCGGTAATTCAATGAATTATTTCAACGAATTGCAAGAACGTATTCGGGAGATTCGATTGTCTGAGCGTTTTTTTTACCAGAAGATAAAAGATATTTACACCACCAGTATTGATTATAATTCCAAGGATGAAATATCAATTGAGTTTTTTAAAGTGGTACAGAATAAATTGCTATGGGCAATTAGTGAGCAAACTGCAGCCGAGTTGGTTTATCGCAGAATAGACGCTACTTTGCCATTGCTTGGAATGCAGTCTTATGATAAGAAATCAGGGAATGCAATCAAAAAATCTGAAGTAAGTGTTGCCAAAAATTACCTGAATGAAGGTGAAATGAAATTGCTTGGATTATTAGTAGAGCAATATCTTGTATTCGCTGAAACAATGACACAGCAGCAAACGCCAATGTATATGACAGATTGGATTAGCAAACTTGATTCTATCCTGCAGTTGAATGGACGAGAACTACTTAGTCATGCAGGAAAAATCAGCCACGAAAAAGCATTGGAAAAATCCACTATTGAATTTGAAAAATATCAACTTAAACATAAGGAAATCCAAAAAGAAGAAAGTCTTAAAGAAATTGAAAGGGATATTTTAAACTTAAAGGGCTTGGTCAACAATGACCTTAGCAATTCTAATTGATTCATTAAATTAAAGCATATGATAAGGTATATCAATTTATTCATCGCAATTCTATTTTGCAATTTCCTATTTGCACAACAAGGAACCATTACCATTAATCCCTCACAAAAATATCAGATAATCGATGGATTTGGTGCACATCAGGGTAATGCAGATGTCAATCAGGCATGGTGGCAAAATTTGTTTTTTGATGATATAGAAGCAAGCATATACAGGGTCGATCTTACTCCAAACCTGCGATCACCATATTCTGATCTCAGTTATTATTCGCCATGGTTTATGGGATCAGCAACTAAAAGTGTATTCAATCTGGAAGACCCTGCAAATCCAAATGGTCCTGAAAATAATCGCGTAAGAACATATACAGGACCAAATAATTATTCTAGAATGTTTGGTGGCCGTTCAGCACCTATTGCAGTGATGGGACCTAACGTGGAACAAAACATTCAATACTTCGTGTACAATACCGAATCCGCAATTCAAATTGGTAAACAAAAAAAATCAAAGCTTGGCGATTTTAAGTTAATTGGTTCGATGTGGTCCCCGTTGCCCTGGGTAAAAATATCATCAGGTAATCGCTATCCGGAAAACTGGTGGCCGGGACCTGTTGTCAATTCACCTTGGCCATTTGTTTGGGGAGGAAATTTTGCAGGTGGCAAATTAGATGTGACAGATACACCCTTAGCAGTATTCAATGATCAATCACAAGGAGGTACTGGTCCGACGAGTTCTCTAACACAATTTGCAAGAAGTACCGCTGCATATGTTTTAGGATACCAGCGATATCATCAAATCTCTTTTTATGCAATTAGCATTCAGAATGAATTGAACTTTGAAGTGTTTTATCATTCTGCTACGTATCCACTTTCATCACAATACATTGCTGCATTAAAAGCAATCCGCAAAGAATTTGATAAGTATCCGGAATTAAAAGATATCAAAATCATGGGACCGGAAGATTTGTTGGGTGGTGATTCGTATGGCATGTGGGAATACGGTGGACCCATTCACAAAAATCTACAATATCTAAAAAACATAGCAGCCGATACGCAAGCAACAAGAGCAATAGATTTTTTCTGCATTCACGGATATGCAAATGATGGCGTAACATCTGCGGGTGCGAATCCAAGAGAATGGGATTGGTGGGTGAATGGATGGTCAGCAAGTCCAGCACCTGGTATTCCTGCCAACGTAAAAGGCTTTTCGAGTTTCGGAAAAAAATCATGGATGACTGAAACATCCGGTGAATTTGCCGATTGGTTGTATCCGAAAACAGGATTCCCGGGCGAAGGTGCTTTTGGAGTTGGTTTGCGAATTCATCAGGCATTGACCACAGGAATGGAAAGTGCATGGATTTATTGGACATTCACGGATAGTGACAACAATGGCAATGTCAGTCAATATGGATTGAGCAATCAAACTGCCGGTACAACTTCTCCTAAGTATGTTGCTGCAAAACATTTTTTTAAATTTGTACGGCCCGATGCAATTAGGATTGCATCTACTGTCGCTGGAATAAACGGAGTATCTGCAAGTGCTTATTTGCATGAGCAAAATAAAAGGCTGACAATTGTCGCACTAAATGCAACTGCAAATCAGCAATCAACAACATTAATCCTTCCTTCGGGAATTGCAACTTTGGCATCATACAAATCCAGTGAAAATACGTATTGGCAACAATCGAATGTTACGGTTACAAATGGACAAGCTAATGTGAGTATTCCACCATTTGGCATGATAACTTTAACAGGAAATATTACAACTACTTCTAATGAAGATTTGAGTAACGAGGATAATTTTCATTTGCAAAATCATCCTAATCCATTTAGCGAATCAACAACCATTTCTTTTGAATTGAAACAAAGCGATCGAGTTCAACTCAATCTTTATAATGTGAATGGAAAGTTTGTAAAGTGTATTTTGAATGAAGAAAAACAATCAGGATCGAATTCTATTTTATTTAATGCGGACGAAATGAATTCAGGTTTGTATTATATTGAATTGCAAACTGATAATTCAAAAGTTATGCAAAAAGCGATATTAATTAAATAGTTTCGGCGATAAAATTTATTGATTTCATTTAGATGTTAACTCACTAACGTCCTAACATTATAGATTGAGTTTCAATTGATTACAATTTGGTTCTTTGATATTCTGTAGATAATAGTCGTCAAACATCTGCTGGATGGGG
>JAYVIT010000044.1:0-14949 GCA_043769965.1 Saprospiraceae bacterium | reverse complement strand
AAATCGATTCAAATCGTTGGAACTATTAAATGACATCAAACCCTTATCCAACAGTACTTTCAAAGAACTTTTACTAAAAACGTTAGGACGCTAGTGATTTCAATTCTAAACTCATTCTCCTGCAGAATTGATATTATACTTATTCAGTCCGGCATAATAAATTAATGTCCAGCCTCCGGAAGTTTTTGCAAATCGCCTTATTACCATCAATTTGTGTTCTTTTTCTTCAATTCTTTCCTCAATGATAATATCTGCCATATTGATGTAATTAATCGTATTCTTTTGTGGATCACAACGTTTCTGAAATACCCATTGGTCCGATGTATAATAATAATCTTCATCCTTTACATCTTCGGGATCCGCATGATCTGGCAACCCTTTTAATGGAAAAACAATATGCTCAATTTGAAACATACTATCAGAATGAAATTTATTATAAAAATCCATGAAATCAATTGGAAGTGGTTTCAATTTTTGATCGAATGGGATTTCTATTTTAGCAGATTCATTGGTTTGATCTATTGGCTTACCATTTTTTTTACAAGATTGTATTGACACTGTTATGAAACAAAGTAAAATGAAAACACTAGAGTTCCAAAGCAATTGCATATCCAAAGTTTTCCATCCAATTGTGATGTATTTCATATTTTTTCTCATTCTCAAATTGTTTTAATATGGCTTTTGATATTATTTGATTATTTCTGAAACTGGATAAATCCAATAATATTTGCTCTGAAAATAGAATCCCCTTCTTACCATTTGCTTTATAAACTGCCTCTTTTATGGTCCAGGCAAGAATAAGCAATTGATCATTATTCCTTGAATTTAATAAGGATTGTTCCTCTTCGTTTAAAAAGCGTTTTGAAATTGATTTTATATTTTTAGATTCCTTTTGTAAATCAAAACCAACATTTTTTTCTGAAAGCGCAATGCCAACCCATTCACCAGAATGCGACACAGAAAGATTTTGATTTGACTCCTCTATATATAGTTTACCTGCTTCATCTTTATATAAATGACTATCCAGTTTCCCGGTTATCTTGAATATTAAATGTCTTGAAGCCAAATATTCTAATCTCTTGATTGGATGTATGGACTTCAACCATTCTAATTGCTTTATATGCCAGGGCATACTTTGAATAAAGAAAGCAGCATCTTCTTCGATTTTCCAAATATAAATCAAAGCTGTAGGAATGTTTGAAATTTGATAAAGCAAAGGCATTTAAGAATCGGATTCACCCCATGAAAAAGATCCTGTATCCAATCCTGTAAGTTCCAATGCACGATATGAGACCGTTGCAACAATTTCTTCAATTGATTTCGAATTTGAATAAAAGGAAGGCATCGCAGGACAAATAATACCGCCAGCTAAAGTAATTTTTTCCATATTCTTGATATGGACAAGATTTAAAGGCGTTTCCCGAAATACAAGCACTAATTTTTTTCTTTCTTTCAACATGACATCTGCCGCCCTTGTAATTAAATCATCAGATATTCCATTTGCTATACGTCCAAGTAATCCTGCAGAACAAGGGCATATTATCATAGCATCGTATTTACCAGATCCAGATGCAAAAGGTGCATTGAAATCATTCTTCGCAAAACGTCTGAACGTATATTTTTCTAATGAATCATCTTTGTTTTCAAGCTTCCAATTAATTTCAGCATTATCACTCATTACTATAGAAACTTCATGACCTGACATTTTCATCAATTTATCCAAAAGAACCCTTGCATATATTGCCCCACTGGCACCTCCAATTGCAACAACTATTTTCATCTTTACTATTTTATTATAAAACTTCTGCAACAACAAAAATACTTCCTGTCACAATGATCAGATCACTTTTTTCAGCTGCTTTTTTCGCATAAGCCAGACCTCTCTTAACACTAGAATACTTTTTACCCTTTAAATTAAATTCAGTTGCCATATTCTTAAGTTCAGTTGCATTAAGTGCTCTTGGTAAATTTGCCTTGACAAAATAATAACTCGCGTCCTTGGGTAATAAAGTCAAAATACCCTGCAAAGGTTTATCCTTTACAAATCCACAAACAATATGAAGGTGATTAAATTTCATTTTTTTCAATTGTTCCCTTAAAAATAGAATCCCGTCTTCATTATGAGCGCTTTCACATATAATTAAAGGCTTTTTGGAAATTGTTTGCCATCTGCCAATAATCCTGGTCAATTCAATTGTTTGTTCGATTGCAACTACGATTTTTTCAGTTGATAATCGAATGGGCACAATCTTATCAATTAATTCACAGGCAGCCAGGACTGTCTTGATATTTTCTTTTTGATAGAGCCCTTTTAAAGATGGTGAAATTTTTACTTCCTTTCCTATAATCTTACTTTGTATTTGATCAAGGCCACTTTGATTTACAATATAACTATAATTACTTAATACCTCATCCGCATAATATAAATCTGCTTTATGCTTCCGGCCAGATTCTTCAAAAACATTAAACGTTTCACTTTGCTTTCTTCCAATTAATACTGGAGTTTTCTCCTTGATGATTCCTGCTTTCTCGAAAGCAATTTTTTCAAGGCTATCTCCCAGTATGTCACTATGATCCCAACTAATATTGGTAATGATACTCATTAAGGGATGAATAATATTGGTTGAATCCAATCTACCACCAAGTCCGGTTTCAATTACAGCATAATCCACCTTGTTGTGCTTAAACCAGCTAAAAGCCATTGCAACCGTCATTTCAAAGAATGAAGGTTTAATTTCTTCGAATAATGCTTTATTCGTTTCTATGAACTCAATTACAAATGTTTTTGAAACATAATCTCCATTTATCTTTATACGCTCCCGAAAGTCTTTGTAATGTGGAGATACATACAATCCGGTTTTGTATCCATGCGCCTGTAATACAGCTGCCAGCATATGCGAAACGGATCCCTTTCCATTTGTTCCGGCAATATGAAAACATTTTAAATCTTTTTGCGGGTTGTCGAGAGCACTACATAGCGCTATAATATTCGTTAGATCTTTTTTAAATGCTGCCCTGCCCAACCTCTGAAACATAGGCAAAGCATCATACATGTATTGAATTGTATCGGCATATTTCGTCATTTTTTTTTCAAGATTAAAAAGGCAATAAATAATTATTACAGCAATCGTTTTGTAGTTTCAACAAATTGAATTGACATATTTGAAATTCCGCCAAAGTTAATTCTTCCAGCTTTCAGAATGGATTGAATATTTTTTATTTTCCTCGAGCATTTTAAAAAATACATTTTTCTCAACTAGTTCTGCACCCATCGACTTGAGATGAGGAGTATCCTGCTGACAGTCTATAAAATGGTAATCTTTTTGAATTAATAAATCCGCAAGTTGAATCAATGCAAATTTAGATGCATTTGGTTTATTGGCAAACATGGATTCACCGCAAAACATTTTCCCAATACCAAGACCATACAAGCCTCCAACTAACTTTTTATCTTCCCATACTTCTACTGAATGCGCAATTCCAAGACGATGCAATTCTATAAATGCATCAAGAATGTCCTGATGAATCCATGACCCCCTTTGATCTTTTCGGGAGACCGATTTGCATTGCAACATAACTGATAAAAAATCTTTATCATAACTAAACTGAAATTTAAGCCCATTTAAATACTGTCTCATACTTTTAGAAATTCTTATTTTTGATGGATATAATATTAATCTTGGAGTTAAACACCACCAATGTATAGGCTCACCAGCAGAATACCAAGGAAAAATTCCATTTTGATAGGCTAGCAGTAGTCGATTCGGCTTAAGGTCCGCACCAATTCCAAGTAATCCATCTGGATTGGCTTCGGAAGGATGAGGAAAAATTAGATGTTCATCAGGAATCTGATAAACAGGCACTGATTTAGACTTTTATGGTTTCGATGACAGCGGATAGTCCTCTATCACAAAGTCCGTTTTTCATTGGAAGCAGGGTTGATAAATCTGCAGTTTTCACGATGGCTTTTCCCCGGAAATGGACGATCATCGAGAGTTGCTCTGCTTGTTCAAACGAATGCTTGCAAATATCCATGAGGCTTTCAATGACCCAGTCAAAGGTATTTACATCATCATTGTATACAATCAATTCTGATATTTCCCCCGTGTTTTCTTCGAGCAAGACTTCTTCTTCGATGGCTTCCCAAGTTCCAGGATTCGTTTGCATCATGGCAGAATCAATTTAAATTATTTAATACTTCATTTATAGAGTCGAAGTTAGGAAGGTCTGATGGATTTTCCAAAATTTCCTCATATCTTATTTGTCCTTCTTTATCAATTATAAAAGCAGATCGCTTTGCAACTCCTTTTAAACCCAAACTAAACTCTTCATGAATACAATCATATGCCCGGCAAGTAATCTTATTAAAATCAGATAAAAGCAGAAAAGGCAATTGGTTAACTTCTTTGAATTTATTGAGCGTATGTGGAGAATCAACTGAAATAGCAAGAATATTTGCTTTGAGATTTTCATACAACGAAATATCATCTCTCATTTTGCATAATTCCTTGGTACAAGTGCCTGTAAATGCAAATGGGAAAAATAAAATTAAGACATTCTGCCCCCTGAAATCAGATAAGCTTATTTCCTTCTTTTCTGAGGAAACCAGCGTAAATCCCGGTGCCTTTTCTCCAATTTGCTGACTGCTCATATATTTCTATTTAAGAGGGCACAAAAATAGATATTTGTTCTTATTTTCAAAATCCAATATGGATAGTTTAAAAAAGTCATTCATTTTTTTACACATTGCTGTCTTTTTATTCGGATTTACTGGTATTTTAGGCAAACTTATTTTATTGTCGGCACTTATTTTGGTTTGGTGGAGGGCCCTTATTACTTGGTTAATAATCCTTCCAAGAATGTTTGGTAAGGAGGGATTCAGAGCAATTGAACTTAAAAGCTTTAAAATATTCATGTCGATAGGTGTTATAGTAGGCTTACATTGGATATGTTTTTATGGATCAATTAAGCTATCCAATTCATCTATTGCAATGATCTGCCTTGCTTTTATTCCGATTTTTACTGCATTTTTTGAATCCATTTTTCACAGAAGGCCATTGAAATGGCTGGACATATTCACCGGACTTCTTTGTTTGCCAGGCATGTGGATGATACTTCAAAATATCGAAGTGTCATTTCGAATAGGCTTTTTTGTAGGCATTTTATCAGCATTATTATCAGCGTGTTTTGCTACTTTAAACAAAAAGTACATTCATCATAGTAATCCTATCAATATCACCTGGATTGAACTTTTTTCTGTTTGGGTATTTTTGACAATACTTCTGCCTTTTCTTTTTGCATTTGATCCGAATCTAAAATTTTTACCATCGAAAATGGATTTGATATACTTATTCATTCTGTCAAGTGTTTGTACATATGTGGCTTATGTTCTTGTCATACGATCACTAAAAAATCTGAGTGCCTTTTCTGCTATGCTGACATTTAATCTTGAACCTGTATATGGAATTATCATTGCCATTGTATTATTGAAGGAGCATAAACAATTAAATCCTATGTTTTACCTTGGTGTAATGATTATTATGATCAGTGTTTTTCTCCATCCCTTGTTAGCTAAGAGACTTAGAAAAAACGATTAAATATATATATCCAAAAAAAATATGAGGGTTTTAAATAAATTTCGTTTAATTTGCCTCATCCTTTTAAAGCTATGCTTTACATTTACGTCCTGAAACTAAATTTTTATGCCATTTTCACTTCCGGAATTACCTTATCCACATCAAGCACTTGAACCCCACATTGATTCTCGCACCATGGAGATTCATCATGGCAAGCATCATACTGCCTATACAAATAATCTCAACGCTGCTATAAAAGATACTCCATTGGACCAATTGAGTATTGAAGAGATCTTAAAAAATCTTGATATGACTAATATGCCTTTGCGAAACAATGGTGGGGGTTATTACAATCATTGTCTTTTTTGGGAAATGATGTCACCTCACGGTGGAGGCGAACCAAATGGTAATTTAGCTGAAGCAATATCACGTGATTTTTCTTCGGTTCAAATGTTCAAAGAAAAATTTAATGCTACAGCAATTAGCAGATTCGGTTCAGGCTGGGCGTGGCTTTGTGTTCATCCGGGTGGTCGTCTTGAAATTTGTTCAACGCCAAACCAGGACAACCCATTGATGCCTAATACAGGTTGTGGTGGTATGCCGGTCGTTGCTCTTGATGTTTGGGAACATGCTTATTATCTCTTGTATCAAAACCGTAGACCTGATTATGTTGCAGGATTTTTCAATGTAATCAACTGGGAACTCGCTGAGAAAAGATACAATCAGTTTAAATAATTGATACTTCTAAATTTTCCAGATCTACTTTTTCATTCTAATCAATATCTATGTTATCGAACGTAGTAATTGAAATCTGTTGCTCCGATATTCATTCCGTTCAACTTGCTGAATCTTATGGTGCTGATGCTATTGAACTTTGCATTGATCTTGAGCATGGTGGACTCACACCAAGCATTTCAATGATCCAAAAAGCGCGGAGTATTTTTCCCCGTGAGATGGCCGTGTTTTTCCGCCCAAGAAACGGGGATTTCACCTATGACTCAATGGAAAAAGAAATTCTGTTGAATGACATCCGTACCGCATTGAATTATGGAATTGATACCATTGTTGCAGGTGGACTAACCAAAGAAGCAGATCTCGACATAAATTTTATGAAACATATCATCGATGTCTCCATGGGAACAACTTTGAGTTTCCATAGAGCTATTGATATATCAAGAGATCCTATAAAAATATTAGATCAATTAATTGAATTGCAAATTGACAGAGTGTTATCATCAGGTTGTGCAACAAAGGCTATTGATGGAATTGTCAATCTTTCTTCATGGAATAAAGAGTATGGAGACAAAATTCAATTTATGGCAGCAGGTGGAATTGATCATACTAATGTTAAGGAAATTTTGGAAAAGTCAGGATTGAAGCGGTTTCATGCTTCTTTGAGAAAAAATGTTTCTGCTAAAAATGATATCATGGATCTGGGAAGTAGTGAATGTATTGATGAAGAAAAGTTAAAAAAATTGATGAAGGTTTTTGATAGATAAAGGATCACATTTAAAAGTTGGGGACTAAAAATAAAATTTCTTCAATATTAAATCTTATAGAATTAGATTCTGAATTTGCAAAATAATTTACTTATATCCATAGAGAGTAGAGTGATCAAAAATCTTTCGTTCTTTTGCAGTCGCTCAAAAGAACCAAAAAGCTTGTTCGAAATAAGGCGCTTATGCTTACTCACTTGGCATCAGCTCCCATTTTTCTACCGTTAGTTTTTGGCTTCATAGGGTTAATTGATTCAATTTCTTTTCATAGAAGAATCTCCAAGAGTTTGGCTTTGAAAAATACTCGCCACGCGCTGTATTTCGAACGTTTTCCCAATTGATAATAGATAATTTATTTCTTACTTTCCAAATTTTTAACCAGAGCCCTTCTTCAATTATTGAACCTTTATAAAGTATCTCGATCTAAAATTTGCAGATCCAACTCTTCAGTATCAACAGGTTCTTCAATAATATCTTCAGGCAACACTTTCTTTGGTACTACACGCTTTCCAGTGCCATAACTATAATTTGTTTTTTTAAGTAGTTTCATAATATTTTCATCCGGCTCGATTTGATCCATCTGCTGCAAAATCCAAGGTACTCGAAAAGAAACATATTTAGAAGCTGGATTGACTTTGTATTTTTTAGGATTTGGCAACGCGGCTGCAATCATAGCTGCTTCTTCTCTTGATAAATTTTTTGCATCCTTATTAAAATATTTTTTAGCGGCAGCCTGAATGCCAAACACACCATCACCCATTTCGGCAACATTCAGATACATTTCCATAATTCGCTTTTTACTCCACAATGTTTCTATCATTAAAGTGAAATAAACCTCCAAACCTTTGCGAATCCAAGATCTACCCTGCCAAAGAAAAACATTTTTGGCAACCTGCTGACTTATCGTCGAAGCTCCCCGCATTCGTTTGGGTTTCTTTTTGTTGTGTTCCATGGCTTTCTCTATACTCTCAAGATCAAAGCCATAATGCTCCATAAATAGTTGATCTTCGGCACCCATGACAGCAAGAACTGCATTTGCCGAAATATTTTTAAAACAAACATAATCTCTGTTCATCCCATGACTAGACATCAAACTACCAAATTGCGTTGAAGTGATTGGCGGAAAAACGAGGATCAAACTAAACAAATAGACAAAGTGCAATAAAATGATTATCCCAATCCAAACCAGTATTTTCTTGTACCATGCCAGGGGTCTATAAAACCGGATCATCCTTTGCAATCCTCCTCTTAATTTCAAAATCCAGTTTTTCATAATCGGAATTTCAAATTCTACCAATCGTCAAATTTATATACTTTTGGGAAGATATTCAGGCTGTTTGGCTATCTAATGACCTCCTATCTTAAAGAATATTGCCTTTGGAAAAATAAAATCATCTCATGATCTGGTTCTATCGCCTATTGTTTTTTTTTCTTTCCTGCTTTTTTATTCTTCCTTTTTTCAAAGTAGAAGATCCATTTCGCTCATTGGCACTCCGGTTTTTTGCGATACCCGGAGAAGCAAAGATTTATAATCATACCTGCGAAGGTGACCGGGTATACTTATATCAATATACAATAAAAGAAATCCTTTATCAACAACGATATGATGGTTATAATGAAATCCTTGATTTTAAAATTCCTGAGAATGACCGATGTAAAGGTGAATTGCCAACACAAATTTCCATTCCTATAAAATATTATCCGTACTTCAGATACTGGAGTGAACCTTTAGATGCGGAACGACTCTCGTTTCCATTATTTTTTATGGTTAACCTTGTAAAGTTTGCAGCAATTATACTTATGATTTTGACTTTCGTAAGAAAAAGATAAAATCATTATTTACAATATTACTTTATCCCTTAATTTCTTCTTTACGTCCTTGGCGTCCCGATTACTATCGGAATTCCTTTGCATCTTTGCGATAAGGGGATCAGCTTAATAAGTTGGGAGTATCGATATGAAATCCTTTATAAATAAATATTTTATCAACCTCGCAAATCATCATTCGTTAATCATTATTCCCTGCCCGCGGCAGGCGGGGATATTCAACATGATGTGTGCACTATTCCGTCGAAAGAAATGAATAATGAACACCGATTAACGAATGATGATTTGCGAAGTGACGACAACATTGGAAATGTTTCTCTAAATTTAGTTACTCCCCTGAAAATTAATTTGACCCCAATAAGGTTCTACCTACCAAACAGAACTACCCTTCAACATCCCTTTTTTTGATTCATCGGATGATATCTCATGATTGTCTCCCGTAGATAATTTAAATCGAGATGCGTATAAATTTCAGTCGTGGTTATACTTTCATGTCCCAACATTTCCTGTACAGCTCTTAAGTTAGCTCCGCCTTCAACAAGATGTGTTGCAAAAGAATGTCTGAATGTATGGGGACTAATCACTTTATGAATACCTGCACGTATCACATTTTCTTTTACCATTTCGAACACACTGATGCGTGATATCTTTTTGCCAAAGCGGTTGAGAAATAAATAATCTTCATGTCCTTTCACTGATGGCAATTGTTTTCGGAAATTATCTTTGTACAAATTAATTTCGTGAATGGCTTGTTCTCCAATGGGAACGATGCGCTCTTTATTTCCTTTGCCTATGACTTTGATGGAGCCAGACTCTTCATTTATATTTGACATCAGCAATTCACAGAGTTCAGTCACCCGTAAACCACAAGAATACAGCGTTTCCAAAATTGCTTTGTTGCGATGACCATGTGGCAAACTCAAATCCACTGCATTAATAATTATATCAATTTCTTCCACGCTTAAGACATCCGGAATCTTGCGTTTTATTTTTGGTGCTTCCACCAATTCTGTTGGATTGTCTTTGATCAGATCTTCTAGCAGCAAATATTTATAAAATGTTTTTATTCCTGAAATAATTCTAGCCTGCGATCTGTCTTCCAAATGAAATTGCTGTAACCAACCAATAAAATCTTCCAGATCATGCAATTTAATTTCTTCGGGACTCAACTTTACTTTTTGTTCTTCAGCATAAACTTGCAACTTATCTACGTCACGCAAATAGGCCTGCACAGAATTTGGAGACAATGATTTTTCAAGAACCAGGTAGTGTTTGAATCCGAGAACAGAGGAATGCCAATCCATGGGGTGAAGGTAGGGAAATTTGACGGCTGACGGACGACTGCTGACCACCGACCATTGACCATTGACCATTGACCATTGACAATTGACCATTGACCATTGATTAATTAGATTCTAATTGAAATGTTCAATTTGAATTAATAATAACGCACCATGAATTCACACCCAAACTTCGGTGCTCGGTGGTCAATGGTCGGCGATCAATCCTCAAGAATTTCTTACTTTTGCCTCAAACCCTTCCCATGACTTTCAGAAGAATAGACGCACAGGCCTTAGATCAAAAAGATCCATTGAAGACATTCAGAAATGAATTCCACATTCCAAAAACCAATGATGGAAAAGATATTCTCTATTTCTGTGGCAACTCTCTTGGACTCCAAGCCAAAAAAACTAAATCATATGTTGAGCAAGAACTCAATGATTGGGCACAATTTGGAGTAACCGGTCATCATGTTGCAAAAAATCCCTGGTATAGTTATCATGAGATTTTGACCGAAGCAATGTCAAAAATCATTGGTGCTTTGTCCATTGAAACTGTTATCATGAATACATTATCTGTGAATATTCATTTGATGATGGTTTCTTTTTATCAACCAACTCCCAAACGTTATAAAATTCTCATCGAACATACCTGCTTTCCTTCCGATCGCTATGCAGTGGAATCCCAAATTCGTTTTCATGGATTTGATCCCAAAGATGCATTGATCATTTTGCAGCCTGAGCCAGGAACCGATTATATTTCAAAAGAACATATTGAAAATGTATTTCAAAAAAATGGTGATCAGATTGCTTTGGCATTGATTGGTTCAGTGAATTATTATACTGGCCAAGCATATCCCATTGCTTTCATGACTCAACTTGCACATCAACATGGATGTATGATTGGATTTGATCTGGCTCATGGTGCAGGAAATTTATTTTTGAATCTTCATGAAGACGGACCTGACTTTGCAATCTGGTGTGGATACAAATATTTGAATGGTGGGCCGGGATCGTTGGCGGGTTGTTTTGTGCATGAACGACATGCTTATAATAATGAATTGCCAAGATTTGCCGGTTGGTGGGGACATAATAAAAGCATTCGTTTTAAAATGAAACCACAATTTGAAGTGATGCCTGGTGCAGAAGGCTGGCAGTTGAGTAATCCACCAATACTTCCGATGGCTTGTTTGCATGCTTCGTTTGAATTGTTTGCACAAGCAGGTATGCCTGCACTTCGAAAAAAATCAATTGAACTTGGCAATGTCTTATTCAATTTATTAGCTGAATTGAATCATTCGAATATTTCCGTGATCACTCCAAAGAATGAAGATGAACGAGGTTGCCAGATTTCGATCAAAGTAAAAAATGCCGACAAAAGTTTATTTCAAAAAATAACTGCGAATGGAGTCATTGCAGACTGGAGAGAACCGAATGTCATTCGTATCGCTCCCGTTCCATTGTACAATACATTTACCGATGTCTATGATTTTGTTGAGATTTTAAAAAACGAATTGCAGAATGGATAAGAGTAAAAAAATCATTATCGCCGGATCTGGTTTGGTAGGTAGCTTACTTGGTTTGCGACTATTGCAAAGAGGTTTTGATGTAACGCTTTTTGAATCGCGAGCAGATATGCGCAAAGAAAAAATCTCTGCAGGCCGATCTATCAATCTTGCATTGTCTCATCGCGGGATACGCGCATTAAAACTTACAGGTGTTGTTGAAGAAATTTTGTCTAATGCAATCCAAATGCATGGTCGTATGATTCACACTCTGGATGGACAACTTGCATTGCAACCTTACAGTACTCGCCCGGGAGAATTCATAAATTCAATTTCGCGAAGAACGCTGAATGTAATCCTGATGGATGCCATTGAAAAAATTAAACCAGATGCCATACATTTCAAAACAAAACTGATCAAAGCAGAAGATCAATGCAATACCTTCATTTTCGAAACCGACAAATCAGAAAAATCCGCGCCATCCGTAACATCCGTAACCTCCGCGATCATAGTGGGAACAGATGGAGCTGCTTCGATCGCAAGAAAAACCATGTTTGAATTGACTCCGCATCTCCGGTTTAATTACAGCCAGACCTTTCAAGACTACGGATATAAAGAGTTGACCATTCCACCAGGCGAAAACAATTCTTTTGTCATAGAAAAAAATGCATTGCACATCTGGCCACGAGGACATTTTATGATGATTGCGCTTCCCAATCCTGATGCAACTTATACTGCAACATTATTTTTACCATACCATGGACCAGAGAGTTTTGATTCGTTGGATTCAAAAGAAAAAGTAAAAACATTCTATCAAAAGTATTTTTCCGATGCAGTTCCGTTTATGCCTGAATTGGAAACCGAATTTTTCCAACATCCTACTGGTCATCTCTATACTGTCAAATGCGAACCCTGGCATTATGAAGATAAAATTTTGTTGATGGGTGATGCGGCACATGCCATCATACCATTTTACGGACAAGGTATGAACTGCGGCTTTGAAGATGTTTTTGTTTTTGATGAATTGTTGGATAATCATTCCGATTGGAAAACTTTATTTGAAAACTTTTCAAAACAACGAAAACCAAACGCCGATGCGATCGCAGACCTCGCCGAAGATAATTTCATCGAGATGCGCGATAAAGTTGCCGATCCCATCTTCCAACGCAAACGCCAACTTGAGATGAAACTCGAAAAACAATTTCCGGAATATTATTCCAAATATGCATTGGTTACGTTCAGGCCAGATATCAGTTATTATGAAGCAATGGTGAGAGGGAGGAAGCAGGATGAATTTTTGATGGGGGTTTGTGGGGAGGAGAAGGATGAGTTAACTACGAAAGACTTAAGTCATTTGTATGAAAGAATGCACCATGAGTTATAATTAAATATTTTCTCTAATTTAAAGGCATTTTTTTTGAAAATCATGATAGTTCATAAAAATCCAATAATACGTATACAGATAATTCTCATTATCATGTTGAGTCTTTTTTTTAGATCATATTCTCAAAAACTTAATTGGCTCAAGGGCTTAGGAGGTATTAACAATGATGTGGCATATGCAATAACTGTTGATACATTTGGTAATGTTTATACAACTGGAAGTTTTGAAGATAAGGCCGACTTTGACCCGGATACAAATAATTATTATTTAACTTCAAATGGAAGTCAAGGTATTTATATTTCAAAATTGGATACATCTGGAAACTTTGTTTGGGCCAAAAGTATGGGAGGAAATAGTAACGATTTAGGATATTCGATTACAGTTGATATATTTGGGAATATCTATACCACAGGTTGGTTTCAAAATACAATTGATTTTGATCCAGGAGCAAATACTCACAATCTTACTTCTGAAGGCAATTATGATATTTTTATCTCAAAATTAAATTCTTCTGGAAATTTTATATGGGCAAAAACCATTGGAGGAATGAGTGATGATTTTGGAAGTAAAATAATTACTGATCAGTTTGGCAATATATATATTATAGGCTATTACCGTGGAAATGTAGATTTTAATCCAGGCATCGAAAGCTACTATCTTAATTCTACTGGCACAAGTGATATATTTATATTGAAATTGGATTCTCAAGGTAATTTTATATGGTCTAAAAGCTTTGGGGGATTACATATTGATTCCGGACGTTCAATCGCAATTGATAAATCGGGAAATATATACGCAACTGGTACATTTAATGAAACAGCTGATTTTGATCCTAGCAATTCAATGTATAATCTTACATCTAAAGGGAATGCGGATATTTTTATTTTCAAATTAGATTATTCTGGAAATTTTATTTGGGCAAAAAGTATAGGCGGACTAAGCATTGATGTTGGGAATTCCATAGTAGTTGATACTTCAGGTAGCGTCTACACAACTGGCTATTTTTATGGAACTGTTGACTTTAATCCCAACATCGGATCTTACAATTTAACTTCTAATGGATCTGATGATATTTTTATTTTAAAATTAGATGACGATGGAAATTTTGTTTGGGCTAAAGCAATTGGAAGCTCAAATTCTGATAATAGCTTTGCGTTAACTCTTGATCTCTCAGGGAATTCATACACTACAGGCTTTTTTCAAGGTATAACTTATTTTGATTCTAATGATTCAAGTAATTACTTAAAATCTATTGGCATTTCAGATGCTTTTATTTTAAAATTAGATACCAATGGAAATTTTACTTGGGTTAGAAGCATAGGCGGAAAAGGAGGTGAAAATGGATTTGGCATTGCCCTTGACCTAAAAGGTAATATCTATACTACTGGAAACTTTTTTTCAAAAGCTGAATATGAACCCGGTTCTGGAAGCGCTTTACTTAACTCTGCAGGAGGTGTTGATGTTTTTGTTTTAAAACTTAATGATGGTGTTACAACTAATAATGAAAACGTGTTAATCAACTCAGATGTTTTTTCAATCTACCCCAACCCATCAGTTAATGTTATTAATATAAATGTAAACCAAGACTTATTAGGATTTTCTTACATCATCACAAACGAAACAGGGAAACAACTCAAAAAAGGTAAACTAATGAATTCAATTACTCAGCTTGATATCAGTCAATTGATGCCTTCAATTTATTTTATTCAAATTGGTGAATATCGAAAGAAGTTAATTAAAGTAGCCAAATAAAATAAGAAACCGAATAATTTTACATCAAATGCTTATTGATAAATTGGTAAATGTAAAAGTAGTTTAAAATATAGAAAATGTTTTTAATGTGGATGAATAATCAAACCTGGAATAAAGGATCCAATAGGA
>JAYVIT010000043.1:0-2453 GCA_043769965.1 Saprospiraceae bacterium | reverse complement strand
TATGAATCTTGGTTTCGGCCTCGCTTTAGATGCAGGCTTCAAACTGATAAAGAATATTAATTTTATTATTTCTATAGACTATACTTTTTTACGAATTGGCTACCGAAATTATAACTCTGATAATGTATTAAAGCCGGAATATCAAAATATTCATAAAAGCTTTGAATTTGGTTTATTAGATCCTTATTTAATTGGAAAAATAGGCTTTAAATTTTTATTGTAATTCATATAAGAGAATTTTTGAAGAATTACTTATCCAACAATTTCGATCCCATCAAATTAGTCGAAGTCTTCGATGAACTTCCCCTTTGGTCCGCACCATTCGGTTTAAAATTATTGGAGTATGTTAATTATAAAGCAAATAGTTCTGCCTTAGACATCGGTTGTGAAGCTGGATTTCCATTAACAGAACTTGCAATGCGAATGGGTCCCGGATCAAAAGTGTATGGCATAGATCCCTGGAAAGACGCGATGCAAAGAGCAAAAAAGAAAATTGATTTTTATGATATTCATAATGTAGAGCTGATCGATGGCTCTGCAGAAAAAATCCCATTGCCAGATGAATCTTTGGATTTAATTACGTGCAACAATGGAATTAATAACATAGCTGATATCCAAACAGTATATGGAGAATGTTTTAGAACATTAAAATCCGGCGGACAGTTTATTCAAACTATGAATACTGATCAATCGATGATTGAGTTTTACAACATCTTAGAAGAAGTGTTCAGTGAATTAAAACTTTCCGATTCGATACGTGCAATGAAGCTACATATCTATGAAAAGCGAAAACCTGTTGAAGAAATCTTAGACCTCCTGATCAAATATGGTTTCGAATGTAAGGAAATTGTGAAAGACGAATTTCAGTATTCTTTTTCGAATGGCACCGCTTTACTAAATCATTATTTTATCAGACTTGCTTTTATGGATTCCTGGATAAAATTATTGCCTGAAAATCGCATCGAAGAAATATTTACAGAAGCCGAACATCGAATGAATGAGCAATCCGTTAAGCATGGAAATTTCAAACTGACCATTCCTTTTGTTCTATATAATTCCATCAAATTATGATTGAGTAAAATCCTCAATCCATTTTTTAATATTTCCGGTCTCCGTTTTTCTGCTTCTCCGGTTCTCTGCTAACCAATTTCTCATTATCTTTGCAGCAAGAAACACATTTTAACCACTACCTTTCATGGAATTCATTAAGCCCGGACTAGAGATCTCATGTGATAAGCTGGATTCCGTTCCTGTAAATGAGTTGCTTATAAAATCCTCTCCGGATAGTTTGGAATTAAATTATTTTTTAAATACGGCTGAATGCCAGGTATTTTCGGAATCAACAGATTCTTATCTGATTTATATCAAAATTGAAAACAGGTATTTTAATTCGGACGAATCTGAGTTTCCTTTCAGAGGTATGCCTTCTCAAACGCAATCCATTTGTTGCAATACACAATTCATGTTACAGGAATTGATGACAACACAATTATCAGGAATTTACCGGAAGTTGTTTTTGGAAAGCAAAGCTCTTGAGTTAATTTTAAGAGCTTATGGTTTGCATATCGAGCAAAATAGCAGTTGCACAAATTGCCGTTTTCTTCAATTTGATTATAACAAGGAAAAAATACAAGAAGCAAGAAAAATATTATTGTATCAATTGAATAATCCTCCCACCATTCCTGACTTAGCAAAGACTCTTGGAATTAATCAATGTTATTTGAAGAAAGGCTTTAAGGAAATGTACAATACTACAGTGTATGATTTTGTGCAAGAGCAACGTATGGAAATGGCCAAAGGAATGATACGCAATTCTCAATTTAGTCTGACTGAAATTTCAGAATCTCTTGGCTTTTCATCTGCTGGTAGTTTCTCAAAAGCTTTTAAAAAAATGCACGGGGTAAATCCGAGTGAGATGAAGACAATTAAAAATTAAGGAATTAAAGAATTAAGGAATGTCGGAGCGGAGTGGAGATCCCGTCCAAATCCCAACGGTATCGTTGGGACTGTTGGGACGGAAAGAATGTTTGAAATTGGGAAATGTAAGTTATACTATTTTTATTTTTTATAAACTACTAACTACTAACTGCTAACTGCCAACTGCTTATGATTCGATTTGCTCTACCAATATTATTTTTTTTCACAACGACCTCATTCATGACTATCATGGCACAATCCAGCTTTTCAGGGACCTATGAATTGAGAGGCATTCATGATATGGCTTCTGCCTTTATATTTAATAAGAACAAAACATTTGAATTTTTTTATGCTTATGGTGCAGTTGACCGGATGGCCAAGGGAACATATGAAGTAATCGGGGATACTATAAAACTAAAAAGTCAAAAGATCCCTGGTCAGGATTTTGAAATTAAATCACAAAAGAAACAAGGCGAAGGATGTCATCTGTCATTTACGGCACCCAATCCTTTTTTACAGAGAAGAATAAAATGCAT
>JAYVIT010000042.1:0-5000 GCA_043769965.1 Saprospiraceae bacterium | reverse complement strand
CATATGGACTATTGATAATTATATCGAATCGGAATCGTATTCCATATCAGATACGCTCACTTTAATGAAGCAATTGGTAATCGATTATAAAACAAATTTATTTTGTGTTTTAATTAGGAAAACCAGCAACTCCAAAATAATTAATTTCATAGACAACAATTCCTCCCTTTTGAATCAAGAGTCATTGATAAATTTAATCAATTGTGCTACTTCCAAAAATCCTGGAAGTATCTTAATAAAAATATTAAGTACTTACAGAATAAAATTCGAATTTGTATATTCAAGAATCATTACGGAATTCAGTTTCATGAATTTTATCGAAAGAGACTCAATTTGGAAAAGTGAAAAAAAATGGTTTGAATCAGTGTGCGATTCATCAAAGACATTAGATAAATATCTTTATTATTTATTTAATGACATTCCGAATAAATCTGAATTCGAAGTAAATCGGGAAAGAGAATGGGAAAGAGAATCTAAAAGTATAAACGATAGTATGACACACATACGGACAAGAATATCTGCTATTGAAGATTCCATTTGGATGTCAGGTTGGTGGGACAGAATGAGTCAGGAGGAGAAACAAGAATACATGGCCAGGTCGGACACCACCTTGTCATATGATCAGGCACGAGGGCTCGAATCAGGTGATGATGGAACGCTCTTCTATTTATGGAGCACAGATAGTTTGTTTTTATATCTTAAACAAGTTAAAAATATTGATTCCCTGTATCATGAAAATGGAGCAAATGAATATGGATTAAACACGAATCCAAGGGTTATCCATTTACGTAAAATTATCCAAATAATTGGCGATAGAGCAAACACCGGAGCAATAAAGTCAACTAAACTTCAATCTCAAATCTTAAGAAGATATATTGATTATTATTTATCACATGCAAGAATATCAAATGATTCACTACAATTTGAATCAAAATTTCAACTACTACGGCTATGGAATCATATTCTTCCAGATATATTTATTTTAGTCAAATCGGATTCAATTCAAGACAATTTTTTAGCTTCGTATTTTTTAGATTATCTCTTTGATGAAAAAATTGTAAGCAGATTGATTGATACCCTTGAATCTTTTAAAGAGATTGAATCAAAATATAAATATTTTGAGTTGCTGTCTACCCTATTTTATTATGATGGTATCGATTGGCGAAATGTTCCACCCAGAAGACATATAAGAACATCCATCGAATCTCAGGAATTGATAGATCAATTAATACAACCATTGTTTACCAAATATGGCTATACATTAGGTACAATATGGAGAAAATAATTCGTTGCTATATCATTATTTTCAGCCGTGCGGGCAAGCGTTGAACTACGGGACCAATCCGGCATGACTGCCTTCTAACTTCCTCCCTTTCTATCTTTGTACATTGATTTGCTCACTCACTACTTCATTATATGATTCATCTCTTATTTTAATGAAGTAATTTCCATTTGACAATTGATGATTCAATTTCACTTGCATAAATCCATCACTTTGCAGAACGGGAATACCTTCCTGAATTGTTCTGCCAGTCAAATCGGTGATGAGATATGTTGCAGATGCAATGGTTTTACCAATGAGTTTAATATTGATCTCATTTCCATTTGAAGGATTTGGGAAGACCAATGATGAATACGAAATACCATTTTCATTATCTACACCAGTCACCAAATTATCCGTATTTACGAAAGCCTGACTAACCGTGCTGTATGTTTTATCAGTGCCATAAAAGAAACGAATCAAATATTGATACGAACCTTTGCGATAGAAATTATATGCGTGTTGCAACCCGGTAATCTGTCCTTGTGAGATACCAAACGAAGTCAACAAAACTGAAGGAGCAGGACCACCAGCAATAAAAAAACTATCCACAGCATATTGCTCGATTTTATCCATTAAGACATCATAGCTGATACTTGGACCATTCGGTGTATGCACACTCATCTTACCCCATCCTACAATACTATCATTTCTGATTAATGAATACCTTTGTTCTCCAGGTACCCGGTTAAGTCCTAATGCACTTACAGTAAGATTAAAATCGGTTTTACGTAAGCTGGTACTATGCCACGATGTGTTGGCCGTCATTGGAAAATCAATTAAAACTCTTGGAGAACTCAATAGATATTGTTGTGCTGGAAACACTAAACTATCTGCCGGGTTTCCAGTGTAAGCAGCTAAACTATATGCCTGGTAAAAAATATCTAATCCACGATCCAGCACATCGTCGTCGTTAAAATCCAACTCGTTGTATACAGTGTACCCTAAATTACTATTGAGATTTTTAAAACCCTGCTGATAAACATCAACACCTGCAGCAGTAAAAAAAGGATTCGTTTCTACAGGAAAAACAAGTGTTAAGGGGATATTTCCAAAATTAGCGGAATAATCCCATGTAAGATTTGTTCCTACTGCGGGTGATGCTGGATTCGAAGATGTGATCTCATCGAAGTTATTGATTTCAGGAGGCACAGGCATATCAGTACCCAAAATAGTGATTTGATTAAATGCAATCGTTGAAAACAGAAAGAATGCAAAAAGCGTACTAGTTGATTTCATAATAGATAAATTTAGAATGATAAAAATGTGCTTATTTAAAAATATTGAGAATATTGATTTGTCTGGTTTATAAAAAACGGAATTCAAGCATTTTGGACAAACCTCTTATTTCATTAAAGTCTTTAGCTCTATGCGTTCATCGACCATCTTAAAATCTTCCGCTTCATTGGATGCAATAATAACAATTTTTTCTTTAGCATTATCTTTTAATAAATTCTGATACCAGTTTTTAGAATACTCGTCCAGGTTACTTTGGGGCTCATCAAGAAATAAAATTTTGCTTTCACTCAGTATGCTCAGTCCAAGTTTTAATCGCTGTTTCATGCCGGATGAATACATCTTGATCAATTTATGTTCATGCCCATTTAAAAAAACAACATCTACAAATTCCTTAAATGAAATTTTATTTGCAAATTTTTTAAAAGCCAAATGATGTATGATCAATTCTTCCAAATTCATATATTCATAAAGATCAGCATACGGAGCAGCATAACAAACCGATTCATACCAGGATTCTTCTGCAACCGGTTTTTCATTTTCAATGTATTTGATTTTACCTTTGCTTGGTGGAATTAATCCTGCAAGAATCTGGAGTAAGGTCGTTTTACCACTACCATTCAAACCCGCAATACCGTAAATTTTATTGGAAGAAAAAGTATGATTGAAATCACGGATGATCCATGTTTGGTGGAAGCGTTTGTAGATGGACTCTGCGAAGATGTTCATTGTTGTAATCTTTAATCCGTCATCTGGGATCTGCTATAAATTGCACCTCTCACCAAGCCGCTTTCGCGGTTCCTTCACTCAGACTGTTGTCACAGTCTGTTCGTCTGCGACGAGATCGTTCAGTCATCTCCGATATCCTTTCATAATACCCCGATTCGAATTGCGAACGAATTCTAGAATAATATCTTTCTCCGGTGAATCGGGTAATTCCACTTCAATCGCTTTTATCGCTTTGCTTACATTTTTATGCTTGACAAATAGGTAGCGATATATTTCATGAATCTTATTGACCTGGTCAACTGTGAATCCTCTTCTCTTCAAACCAATTGAATTAATACCTTCATACGACATAGGTTCCCTTGCAGCTTTTGCATATGGCGGCACATCTTTTGTCACCATGGTTCCCCCACCAATCATTGCATGGGGTCCAATTTTTACAAACTGATGTATTGCAGACATACCACCAATGATTGCATAATCATCGATTTCAATATGACCGGCAAGATTTACACTATTGGCAAGTATCACATTATTGCCAACAAAGCAATCATGAGCAACATGAACATATGCCATGAGTAAACAATTGCTTCCAACCTTTGTGGTCATCGCTGCCTTTGTGCCTCTATTGAGTGTACAACATTCCCGAATGACTGTATTGTCTCCAATTTCAAGCAAACTATTCTCTCCTGCATATTTGAGATCCTGAGGAATAGCGCCAATAACTGCACCAGGAAAAACCTTACAATTATTACCCATCCGGGTGCCATTCATAAAAGTCACGTAAGGACCTATCCAACAATTCTCACCAATAATTACATCTTCATGAATAGTAGAAAAAGGCTCAATGACTGTGCCTTTACCAATTTTTGCTTTCGGATGTATATTGCTCTGTATCAACTTATGATTCTCTTTTTACGATCTGGGCAGTCAGATCTGCTTCACAAACCAATTTATTCCCTACATAAGCCGTGCCAAGCATTTGAACAATACCTCTCCGGACAGGTGCGGCGAGCTCCATTTTGATAATAAGGGTATCTCCAGGTAATACTTTTGCCTTAAACTTGGCATTATCGATCTTTAAAAAGTAGGTATCCCAATTACCTGGTTCTTTCTGATTAGCCAGAACCAATATTCCTCCGGTTTGAGCCATAGCCTCTATCTGAAGTACTCCTGGAAATATAGGATTGTCAGGAAAATGTCCCTGAAAAATGTATTCATTAATAGTAATATTCTTTATCCCAACTACCATTTTTTCCGTCATTTCTACCACCTTGTCCACCATTAAAAATGGATAGCGATGAGGAAGCATGGTTTTAATTTGCTCTGAATTAAATACTGGAACTTTTTCTGGATCATATTGAGGCAATCCTTGCATCTTCTTTTGTTCGATCAATTTCTTTTTTAAAATTTTAGCAAACTCTATGTTGAGCTTGTGTCCGGGTTTTTTTGTAACGATGTTGCCAAGAATTGGTTTACCAACGAGTGCCAGATCACCTAACACATCAAGCAATTTGTGTCTTGCAGGTTCATTATCGAAATACAATTTAATGGTATTCAACACCCCTTCTCTTTCCACTTTGACACTGGGTTTGTTTAATTTTTTGGCTAGTTCATCGAGTTCATCCTGACTCATCATTCTGTCTACGATCACAATTGCATTATTGAGATCACCACCTTTTATCAGATTTTGTTCAATCAGTTTTTCTAATTCATG
>JAYVIT010000041.1:0-4388 GCA_043769965.1 Saprospiraceae bacterium | reverse complement strand
CTCAAAATTCCTACAAAATATCTTTTTTTCGATTTATAAAGATGTGCTAGATCTCCTGATAAATTATTCTCGCCAGATACATCCGGTATCCACAATTGATCAAAAGTCAAATAGAATAATTTCATCCAGGTATCGCAGATCCACTCTATGAGTTTCATATTTAGCCGAAAATGAAGATGATGTGCTATAATAACTGATGGAATATTTTTTTGTGAAGCACCCAGTCTTGCATCCGAAACAATCAAATCAATTTTTTCTTCTTTACATATTTTCTTTATTGCAAAATGCTCTTTGAAAATGGCCCAATGCATTTTAAAAAATTGTAAGGTAATATTGATCACCATTGAATTATATGGATAGCTGATTCCATAATCCGGTATCTCATACAATTTAAGTTGGGGAAATTCTCTTTTCAATAATTCGCTGCCGGCACCTGAACAAGCCAGAATGACGTCATGTTTTTTTCGAATAAAATATTGTATAACGGGAATGGTTCTAGTTACATGGCCCAGACCCCAGTGCTGGGGACAAATCAAAACTTTTTTGTTACCGGCCATTGAGTGCTTTAAATAATGTGTAAATATAATACTCACATCAACCAGCAGGAGTCTTACACTATAATAATTCTACATTAAGTTTTACCTTATTCTATGTTATTGTTTCTTGGATATCAATGTGTCTAATTGAAAATTGAGTATTGAACATTGAAAATTCAACTTCATTAAATTTTCAATACTCATTTATTTAAGAATTATTACTTATCCTTTCAACCGGATCTCCTCATCCTGCCCTTCGAAGAATTTAAAGTCAATTAATGGCAGATCTTCATTTTCGCGAATCTTAATTTTTTTATAGTATTTAAAATACCATTTCCATGGATAATTCCAAAGTCCGCGTTTGAGATATGCCGCTATATATGGATGTACTTCCAATGTTAGGGCTCTTGCATTTCTTGTACCTAAAACAAAATCCAAATCTTTTTCAATGGTATCCACCAAAAATATGGATGCATTTACTTTACCGGTTCCTGCACAAGAAGGACAAATTTCTGAAGTATCCATTTTGAGTTCTTGCTTCTCCCGTTGGCGAGTGATCTGCATCAAACCAAATTTACTCAATGGAAGTATCGTATGCTGTGAGCGATCCTGTTCCATATATCCTTTCATAGCATTATACAACTCCAGTTTATTTTCATTGCTTTTCATGTCAATGAAATCGATGATGATTAAACCACCAATGTCACGCAATCGCAATTGTCGTGCAATTTCTTCTGCTGCTTCCTTATTCACTTGTATGGCCGCATTTTCCTGGTCCTGTCTTTGTGATTTAGGGCCACTGTTGACATCGATGACATGCATCGCTTCGGTATGTTCTATTACAATGTATGCGCCACTGTTGAGGGTAGCCGTTTGTCCGAATGATGCTTTGATTTGACGTTTGATGGCGAAGTGTTCAAATATGGGTTTTGACCCTTTATAAAATTGGACGATGTTACTTTTTTCTGGCAAGTTATTTTCCAAATAGAGTTTTATTCCTTCATAAATTTCTTTATCGTTCACAATGATTCTGGTAAAAGAAGGATTCATCAGATCGCGAATGATGCTTGACGTTTTATCAAGCTCGCTCAACAACTTCATTGGTGGTCTTGCCTTCTGAAGTTGCGCATGCAGTGTTTTCCATTTTTCACAGAGCATGTTTATCTCTTCATGCATCTCTGCTACTTTTTTGCCTTCTGCCGCAGTTCTGACGACTACACCAAAATTTTTTGGTCTGATTGATTCGACAACATGAAAAAGTCTATTGCGTTCATCCGTATTTGCAATTTTTTTTGAAATTGCAATTCCATTGTTGAATGGTGTTAAAACGAGGAATCGGCCGGGAATAGTAATTTCACAAGTAAGTCTGTGTCCTTTAGTAGAAATAGGTTCTTTTAATATTTGAACAAGGACATTGGTTCTTTTATCCGTAATCTGGGAAACCTTTCCGTTTTTAGATATTTCGGGTTGGATTTCAAAATGCTCCAATAAGTTTGACGTATATTTTCCTTCAACAGTATCTTTAGTATATCTGACTACTGAATTAAACAAAGGTCCCATATCTGTATAATGTAGAAAGGATTCTTTCTTGTGACCAATGTCAACGAATACAGCATTTAATCCGGGCATCAATTTTTTGATTTGCCCGAGAAAAATATCTCCAACATTAAACAGCGTGTTTGATTTTTGCTTGTGTAGCTCTACGAGCTTTCTGTCTTCAAGCAAAGCGATCTCTACCGAACCCTGTTGGGTAGAGATAATTAGTTCTTTTTCCATGCATCTATATAAGTGATGCGGAGTTTAAGCCAAAAACAAAAGAAAGAAATGCTACAAGTCGAATCTCATATTCCGTTGCTTTGAAATCGGTGATGATTTGCAAATTCTGTTTAGTTGCTGAGAAATCATCTTATATTTTTTATCATAAGCAACAATAATAATTTTCGGTTCAAGGGGATTGAAACAGGTTCTTCTTTATGATCCTTATCCGGATTGAGCAGAAATAATTCTTGTGCATCAAGGCATGAGAACCATTACGAAAAATCTTTCTCAAGCTATTAAAGCTTAAGTTCCGCAGAATAATTGTTCTACCTGTTCTTCTTCTTGTGCCTGTTTTTTCTCAATCGCTTTTTACGCTTGTGCGTAGCGATTTTATGTCTTTTTCTTTTTTTACCGCAAGGCATAAATTTTTATTTACAATGTAATTGATATTTTTTGGCTGCTTCAGCCTGATTTGTCTTTTCCAATATTTGAACCATTAAACAATTTGCATCAGGATTGTCCGGATCTTTTTCCAAAACTTTCTCCAATCTGGATTGCGCTTTTTCAAATTGTCCTGTTTGAATTCCCAATTCTGCCAATTGAATTTGCAAAGGAAGATAATCTCCATATTTAGCTTCCATTCCAAGCATCATTTTGATCCCCTTCATTGGTTCTTCGCCAGGCAACTTTACATAAGCCATTGCCAGATTCAACTGGTATGATGGTTCTGAAGTATTGAGCGAGATGGCTTGTTCCAGGCAATAAATAGCTCCCTGTTGACAAAACTTCTTTTTTTTGAGATCGGATTCATTTTCCAGTCCAAATAAAAAAGTAGTTCCGGCAATTTGCCATGCTTCTTCTTTCTTCTCAATCTCTGCTATTTTCCTGGCATAGCTTCCCGCAATCGAATAAATCCCTTGTCTAAACCAAAATCCGGAAATGGATTTTAATTTATTTGATTTATCTGATTCAGAACTTGCATTCTTATATTCCCTACTTAATTGCCCCAATTCAGCTTTCTGATTTGAGTTTAACTTCGAATAATATTCTTCTTCGAGGTTTTCCAAGCCTGTTACATCAAGACTTTTCATCCTGGTGTTTGCAGCCTGGTTGATATCCGGGGATACCGTATTAAAACCAAAATACACAATCAACAGAAGACCTGCACAAAAGAAAGCCAGTCTGAGTGGTATATTAAGCATTATTGATCTTCAGTCTCTTCTTCTTCTTCGTATTCAACACCTATTGGCTCTTTACCTGATTTTACATGATCGGTAAAAATCTTGGCTGGTTTAAAAGAAGGAATGTAATGCTCCGGAATTTCGATAGCTACATTTTTCTTGATGTGCCTTCCAATTTTTTTAGCTCTTTTTTTAACTACAAAAGAGCCAAATCCACGGATATACACATTTTCGCCAGAAGCCAAGGATTGTTTTACCTCTTTAAAAAACATTTCCAGGGAAACAAGTACGTCAACCTTGGGAACGCCTGATTTTTCTGAGATTAATGCTACTAAGTCCGCTTTTCTCATTTGCTTGATATTTAGACAGTTATGAATCTAGGCCCTTAAAGAGCGTGGCAAATTTCGCAATTTATATCGTGTATCAAAACATTTCACTGACTTTTTATTAAAAATAATGTTTGTAACATTTTCTATATCAGACAGATAGAACCCCAGGTGTCCTTACACAGGCTGATTATAGAATATATAGTTACCTTAGCGGTTCAATTTTTGAATATGTTATTGTCCATGACCGGATTTGGCAATTCCAAAGGTCACTTCCAGGGAAAAGAAATCGTCATTGAAATCCGGTGCGTAAATTCTAAAGTCAATGACTTCAGACTTAAAATTCCGAATAGTTACCGCCAAAAGGAATTGGATTTACGCAAAATCCTAAACGATAAGGTGATCCGAGGTAAAATGGATCTAACCATCACTGTCGATAATACAGGTGGCGAAGAAGATTTCAGCATCAATAAAAAATTGTTTCTTGCTTTTTATGATCAGATCAAGTCACTATCTGGCGAGATTGATATGAAAAATTCAGATATTCTGAATGCTATACTAAAATTTCCCAATGTAATTGTATCACA
>JAYVIT010000040.1:0-5434 GCA_043769965.1 Saprospiraceae bacterium | reverse complement strand
TATTTGTTCCAACAATAAATTTTCTTTGGCTGAAGATTCGGTAGTAAATAAAAAATCGCTGACATGATCCACAGCAATACGATTGACTTCTTCAGGCATCGTATTATCAAAACTTCGAAGTCCTGCTTCCACATGTGCCAATGGAAATTTCATTCTTGAAGCTGTAAGTCCGCAGGCAAATGTTGAATTCACATCTCCTACAACAATAACTAGATCCGGTTTTTCAGTTTCCAGTACTTTTTCAAATTCAGACATGATACCAGCCATCATCTGAGTATGGGAACCACCAGATACTCCAAGAAAGAAATCAGGCCTTGGCAAATCTAGTTGATTTAAAAAAACTTCGCTCATGTTTGCATCGGAATGTTGTCCAGTATGAACTATCAAAGATTGTACCTCCAGATACTTGATGAAAGCCCTATGCAATGGAGCCACCTTCATAAAGTTTGGTCTTGCGCCTACTACCTGGATAATTTTCTTTGATTTTGGCATACATTTATTCCCTACATATATTGGGACATTTAAATTAGAATATTTGAGATTATTTTTCGATTAATGATAAAATAAAAGGTATTTAGTTGGATAGATTTATAACAGCTTGTCGTTTGATTTTTTATAAATCTATTTAACAGAACTATGCTAAAACATTTTTCTTATTGGAAGCTAATGAATGATTTGATTTTTTTGATTTAGTCAATCGCATTTTTCTCCCCGTTGATTTGTAGTATGCAATTATTTCGCTTATTTTTTTTCGGTCCTTTGCTGTTAATGGAGTTGGATCAACAAAGAAGTTAACTCCTTCTGGTTCTTTAATGTATCCCATTATCTTTTGATTTAAGTTGGAAAATATTTTCTGATTAATTTAAGTGCTTCTTTTGGAAAGATTACCATTTTGTTACCACCTACATGAGTGGCGCCCAATGTTTTTTCATAATGATCAATCAATTTTGTCTTTGAGGTGAAAGCTACAAAGCCCTGATATCCATCATCCCAGGATGTTTTACAGGTAAATGCAAACAAATTACCTGGCACACCTTCATAAAGTTTATTCTTACCTAAATTATATGGGGCACTCTCAATAAGATGCAAATAGTAATGGTCTTTATAGTCGCTTATACTTAAAAGTCCTTGAATGATTTCAGGGTTATTCCGAATAGTTAATTTGAAAACTCTTCTATCTTTTAATCTAAACTCATTTGTCCAATTGAAAAGCCAACCATTTTTCCTGGAAGCATTTTTTAAGTCTGCAATAGTTACCGAATGAATATCAGTTGGAAAACTGTCTTTGGAAATAGTGTTAAGTATACTGTTTGTTAGTCTATCAATCTCGATTGCTAAATGATATTTAGTCTGTTTTCCCACGTATCAAAGGTACAAAAATCTGATATGCTATTTTAAAGAATTCATATTTATTGATGATTGCAATGGGAATAGTATTGCATCAACTTCCCTGTCTTTGCAATAAAAACTCCGCAAATAACAAATCCATTTCATCATTAATATCCACCGATCTCTCGGCGGGCATAATATATGCTGCACAATTTTCTGAAAGCAATTTTCCACCACGGATAAGTTTCATGCTTGAAACATAAACAGAACCGTTTCTGACAAAGAATTTTTGTTCCTCATTTTTAATCTGTTCGATTTGAGCTTCATTTAAAAATGATTCTATTTTATTGTTTTTTAGAAAAAGATACTTCGAGGGATGAAGGTCATATGGCACTTCCCTTATACTCACTCCACAATCTGCATCGTAATCAAGCATTAACTGAATGGTATTATCAATATCGCTTCCCTTCGTCAACGGGCTGCTTGGCTGAACTATAGCAACATAATCAAATTGATTATTCTTAACCTGTTTCAAATACTCCAGTGCATGCTGCACGTATTCAATCGCTGGTGAATCATCCGTTGCAAATTTGGCTGGTCTTTCTATTGCAATAACTTTATCACCATGCGCCTTTGCGAGTTCTAATATTTCTTTACTATCTGAACTCAAGACTATTGTAGATAAGAGTTTAGAATTTAAAGCTGCATCAATGGCATACTGCACCAATGGCTTCCCATTCAATATCCTGAGATTCTTTCCGGGAATTCTTTTTGAATTTGCTCTCGCGGGTATGATTCCTAAAATTTCAGGCATGTATTAATTGATCTATTATTTTTTGAGCGATAAAACATTCTGTTTTTTCTAATGACTCAAAGGTATTGCCGCCTAAATGAGGAGTGAGCAATAGATTGGAGTTTTGCCTCTGATATTTAAAAAGTATAGATTCAAAATCAGGATTCGGTTCGCCATCTACAACATCTAAGGCCGCACCACTGATGATTCTATTTTCCAGCGCATCAACTAAATCAGATTCATTAACCAGGCTTCCTCTTGAGGTATTAATAAGATAAGCAGTATTTTTCATCCGAGAAAGAAACTTTTTATCTACCATATGAATATTATCACTATTAGCATCAACATGAAGACTAACAAAATCAGATTGCATTAGCATATCATTTAATTCTAAAAATTCAAATTCAGTATTCTCAGGAATTTTCTTTTTGTCTATTTCATTAATCAATACCTTCATCCCAAATGCTTTCGCGTAGTTGGCTACTATCTTCCCTAGCCTTCCATAACCAATTATTCCAAATGATTTTTGATACAATTCACGTCCCCTGAATAAATCCCTATCAAAATGTTTCTGAGCTACATGCTGTGAAGCTGGAACTATGTTTCGAATCAAAGCAAACAACAATGCAAAAGTATGTTCAGCTGTTGCCCGGACTTCCCGAAGAAATATTTCTTCACCTTTCAAACTAATAAGTTGAATATTATTTTCACGGCAAGCACCTATATCTATGTGATCTATTCCAGTAACCGGTGTAGCAATAATTTTACAGCGCTGGGTTTGATTTAAATCTTTTGCCTCAATCTTCAATCCCAGTCTCAAAATAAAAACATCACACTGATTAAAGACTTCTGTTAGTTCATTTTCATCAATTCTCCTGGATATTACTTCTGCATGTGTTTCTAAAATGGCTTTAGCCGCTTCACAAAAATCCTCTGGCTCTCCTATCCAGATAACCGGTCTTTGCGTAGTGCTCAATACGAAATCTTTTTATCGATTCTAAAATTGGCAGTGGCGAGAGCATCAGCAATTTTTTTTCCTGCATTGCCATCTCCATATAATTTTTCCGGAGGGTAAGTGCCATGCTCGATTTGTTTGACAATTGCTGCTTTGATTTTTTCTTTATTGTGATTTACATTGATTGCGTTTCCGCCCTGAACTCTTCCTTCTTGTCTTGAACCAATATTCACAACCGGAACACCAAGGAATGAACACTCACGTATACCGGTACTTGAATTGCCAACTAAGCATTTTGATTTTCTCAACAATCTTAGAAAATCTTCTGGCTCCATGTTTTTAAAAAAATGAATTTTCGAATCCGGATGTTTTTCTCTGAATGCACGAATACCTTTTGAGGTACCATCAGAACCGGCGTCTACATTCGGCCAAAACCATAGACAGGAAATATCCAATTCGAGTACTGCATGCAAAGTACGTTCTACTTGTACTCTGGCATCTTCGTATTCACTGGTGACAGGATGTTGCAATACCACAATGAAATTTTCGCTATCCAATTTTTCTGTACCTACGCCTCCATATTTTTTTATCGGATTAAAATCTACAATTTCCTCTTTGGCAATTTCATCGGCCATATCTATGGAAGGACAACCTGTCACAATAACATAGTCAAAATCTTCACCCAATTTTATCACCCGTTCCAAGGCATCTTGAGATGACACCAAATGAAGATCGGATAATTTTGTAATGGCATGTCGCACTTTTTCATCTATGCTTCCTGTAACTTCTCCACCTTGTATGTGAATCAAAGGAATGTTCATATAACTTGCTGCAACTGCAGTGGCCATAGTTTCAAAGCGATCTGCAATAGTAACAACTGCATCAGGTTGTAAATTTTCAAACACCGTTGCCAATTCTAAAATACCAAGTCCGGTTGTTTTTGCTTGTGCAGTCAAATTTTCTCCTTCAAGTACATTAAAGACTTTTGCTGCAATTTGAAAACCATCTTGTTCAATGTATTTATATGCGGTACCGTAGCGATCTAATAATGCAGAAGCAGCAACAACGAGTTGTAATTCCAATTCAGGATTTGCATTGATTGCAGTTAAGGCAGATTTGATTCTGCTGTAACTTGGTCTTGCGGTGATGACAACACAAATTTTTCGTTTAAACATCGGACCAGTTTATAAAATCGTATTTTGAAAGATCGCGAATCAATTCTCTACCAATCAATTTTTCGAATTCGTTTGAAGGGATTCCATGACCTGCAGGTTTTTTAGATTCAAGATCTTCTTTTACAATGATGTGTTTTTTTTTGAGATCCTTATTTACGGAAAGCGATTGCCCGAAATTCTTTTTTATTTCAGAAAATTGAACGGAATCATTTTTCAAATCTGTTTCAGAAATTGCTTGCTCCACAAAAGAAATTGCTTCAACCAATTCGCTCACTTCATCAATGGTTAATGATGCTTTCGCATCTGGTCCAAACATGCTCTTGTCAAAAGTAACATGAAACTCTAAAAGCTCAGCTCCCAAAGCAACAGCCGCAATACCACTATAAATGCAACCACTATGATCAGAAAATCCAACTGGCAATTGAAAGCGACTTTTAAATTCCATTAATAATCCTAATCCAAGTTGTTCAGGCGGACAAGGATATGCTGTTGTACATTGCAAAATAGATATTTGATTGTGAAATTTCTGAATATACTTTATTGCAGATTCCAATTCATTCCAATCGCTCATACCACTGGAAAGAATGATCGACTTTTTCGTCGATGCAATTCTATCAATCAACAACAGATCATTTATACTTCCCGATCCTATTTTGAATCTATTTACATTCAACTCTTCTAACAACTCAACCGCGGCAATACAAAATGGTGTAGCCAAAAATTCCAGCTTCTTTTCTTCGCAATGTTGTTTGATTTCTATCCATTGCTCTTTGGTAAACTCCATTCGTTTCCAATAATCCTTCCGTGTTTTATCTACATAAGAAAACGGAACCCTGAATGATTCATACTCGCTGCTTTCAGCATCTGCAATATGTACCTGAAATTTTATAGTTTGAATGCCAGTATCTGCCAGCGCATCGATATAAGAATGCAAAATACCCAGACTGCCATCATGGGCCTGTGCGATTTCTGCTATGAGTTGCGTTTTCATTTTTTTAACTATTCAGTTTTTGTTGAGTTTGTAGAATTTGCTTGAAGTACCCTAAATTGTTTTTTAGTTTATTTATTCATCTCCAGAAACTTGCCAAACTCATTTTAATTTCCTGCCCCCAAATAACCCACCCCGATTTTTTTCAACACGTTGAAAAAAATCTCCCTCCCTTTTCGCTAGCGCTCAAAAGG
>JAYVIT010000039.1:0-3044 GCA_043769965.1 Saprospiraceae bacterium | reverse complement strand
GGAATATCTATTTCCGCCAGGCATCGATCACAAGTTGTATGATAGCTGCCTTTGATTTTCAACTGAATAGTAGATATATCATCCTCCTTATCAAGAATTGCCTCCACCACAAAATTTCCATTATCCAGTGGGCTGGCTTCAAAATTCTTAAAAAACCCCTCATTCAAATTCCATCGAAACGAATGTTCGCCGTTGTAGAGGCTCCTTAAAGGGATGATAAATTCTCTTAAAGAATCCATATAGAACGTTTTCAAAAATGGATTGCAAAGGTAGTTTTTTTCTGATAAAAAGAGGGAAAATGGGAAAAAATTTGGGAGAATAGATAAAATGACAGCCGATCGCTAAAGGGAGAAATAGGCAATAAGCAATTGGCAATTGGCAATTGGCAAAATTATACTGATTAACACTTACAGATCATCTTGTTCCTGTTTTAAAACTGCCAACTGCCAACTGAGAACTTCCATCTCAATCCCCTTTCACAAATCGCCTTACCTGGCATGATCCATTCATTTCAAGCCTAATAAAGTAGATTCCATTGTCAAGATTATCAATATCCACACTTGGTTTATAGGGTCTGGTTAAGATGCACTTTCCCAGTGAGTTATATATTGATATTTTTGATGGATGGATGGACTTGGGTATGTTAATATTCAATTTTTGATTGGCGGGGTTCGGGTAAAGGCTGATTTTGGAGTCAACTGTTTGTTTGGAACTGGTTGTCGAACATAAGATTTTATTCAGCCGGGCCCAGATCTGGTTGCAAAGTACTATTGAGACCTCATTACTGGGTCCATTCGATTCTCCCATACGGATGACAACCATGTTTAAACTGGGGACCACGCAGACGAGCTGTCCGTTTTTGCCAATACCGGAAAACATATCTTTAGGTGCCTCAGGAGAAAGTGAGCCGGGAAACACAATTTGCAATGTTGGTAGCATGAATGAAGCCTGTCCATTAAGCCACCACAGGTATCCATATGATTTATTAAGAGATTGGGAAGGATGAACCATGGCGTCAAAATAAGATTGATCAGTCATCAAGATATCCTGATCCCAAACTCCTTTATTCAGGATTAGCAAACCAAAACGCGCCATAGATCTTGGAGTGCTGACATATACATTATCATATCCAGAGGTGATCCATAAGCCATTCATACCGGTCCGGTTTTTAAGATGACTTTGGATGTAGATGTTTTCATTCATTCCGCTTGCAATTTCAAGGACATCTCTGAGGAGGGTATAAGGCGCGTTGTGATAGGCCCATCTGGATCCAGCATCAGCTTTATAAATCAGGCAATCTGAAGTTGTACAATGGTTGTCTGCAACTCCATCATCAAGACCAGAACTCATGGTCAGTTGGTACCAAATGGTAATTTGATTTTCTTTAGTTAATGGTGTATGGGTCCAAGCATTACCAAGATATTTATTGGTTTGGTCAGTGAGTTTTAGTTTTCCTTCCTGTTGCGCCATTCCAACTAAAAATGCGGTCAATGTTTTTCCAGCAGAAGCCCAATACCAAAGTGAATCTTTAGTAAAAGTATCGAAGTATTTTTCAAGTACGATCTTGCCATCCTTGAGAACTATGAATGCTTTTGATTCTTCGGCATCCAGGTAATTGTATAATTCATCAATGTATTGTGTACACCAACCTAAGGAAGCAGGATTTGTAGTTTCCCAGGTGTTGCCAATTAGGGGTGGGAAATAGAGGTTTTGGGAATTAATAATTCTAGCAAAAATGCAGACTAAAAAAATGAAGATAAGCTTTGATTTTTTCATAGGAAAAGTGTTTTACCGATTTCAACTATTCGACACTATTTGAATTATTATTTTTTAGTAGTAATGTATTGGTTTTATTAAATTCAAATAAAATTTTGAAGTTTTCTGGATTTAGTTGATACAATTCATCTTTAAAAATGTAGAAATAATCATCTTCAGGTGATATACCGGATCGATCTGCCGGTATTAACCAATTTATATTATTAGTTTGCCTATAAAAATTAATTGTTGGTTCGAACAACCAATTAGTCCCCATTTTAATTTTTTCTGAATCAGGATTATTATTAGTATGATATTTCGTTAGTTTGATAATCATGTTTTTTGTTTCCATATCGAATCCCCATTCAGAGCATGATCTTAGATCTGCTTTTAATAAAAAACTTGTACTCGATAATATAGCCAGGCTTAAGACTACAATATGAGTAATTCGTTTAAATTTATCATTTAAATATAAAATGAAAAAACCAAAATGAATAATAAATATTGGCAAAAGAAAAATACAGAAGCGAGAAATTGGATAATCTAAATTAAAAATAACATGTTGGATTATAAGCAATATTGATATGAAAATGAATAACAAGTTTGAAATGATGAGTCCTTTATATTTACTTATGAATGATTCATTTCTCCTAAATATCATTTGTATTATAATCACAAAGGGAATAAATACGATACAAGTAAAAATTATCTTTGCAATGACCCATGTAGCTGAAGAAAGATCAAGACCATGACATATATAAGTGATTAGTTGCTTAGCCGTGTCACTATAGAATCCATTTTTGCCACCAAAGTCCAAATTGCTATTCATAGTCAATCGTCTAACCGGTTCATAAAGGATAGCCAGATTAATTAATAAAGGAATAACATGAACCTTATTTAAGCTAAAAAAGTGATATTTTTTCAATAAAATGAATTTATATTCTATAAAGATCACAACATTATAAATGATCAATAATGCCACATAAAAATCCAATTGAGTAAAACTACTCAAGACGGCCATTAATGCACCGACATGAAAAAGGATAATATTTTTTATGTGCTGATTATAATATGATTGTATGAAATGGTACAGGCTCATCAACATAAATGCAATTGATAAGCCATATCCTCTTGCTAATCCAAATAAATCTAGTAGTGAACTATTGGTACATAGTAACACAAAAATCGTAACAGCTAAAAATGGATTGTTTTTTCTGAATCAGGATTATTATTAGTATGATATTTCGTTAGTTTGATAATCATGTTTTTTGTTTCCATATCGAATCCCC
>JAYVIT010000038.1:0-3310 GCA_043769965.1 Saprospiraceae bacterium | reverse complement strand
AAAAAGATAGCCCATGAATTAATTCATGGGCTATCTTTTTTGAATTCTAAGATGTTTATTCTTTTATTTCTGAACAAGCACTTTTTTGACTACTGTTTGATTTTTGCAGAAACCAATTTAATAAAATACAATCCTAGATCTAAATTCAAACTAATTTTTTCTTTTTGATTGGAAATTTCTCTGGTTAGAATAGTTTGATCTGTTACATTTGAAACGGTCAATTTATAATTTATAAAATTTTAGACTATGCGATTCTTCTCCCGATTTTATTTTTAAAATATAAATTCCATAACTAAGTTCGCTGATATCAACTTGCTGATTACTCTTATCTGTATTAAATGATTTTGTTTGAATCTGACTCCCATTGATAGAATAAATTTGAATTTCGTTGATTGGAATTTCATCATTGAGTGAAGTGAGCAAGAGTATATTGTTTAGTATCTTAATTGAGAATGTATAAGAAGCGATTTTATTGGACTTAATCAATCCTGTTCTTATGATATCCGGTTTGATAGAGTCGCAATCAATTGAGTCAAATTTTATAAGTCCAACAGAAGGATCTTCATAACAACGTAAAGTAAAAGGCATGCCTTGATCTGTTATGCAATAGGAGTCTGAGTAAAAATGAATATCAGAGAGGTAACCAAATTTTTCATAAAAATAAATTTTATAACCCAAGCCTACGCTGCATGTAATTTCCGCTTCGATTTTATTTGGTAAAAATGTGTATGAAGAATCTGGGAATTTATTTATGATTTTATATTCTATTTGGCTTCTGTTCAGTTGGTTCGTAAAAATATTCCAACCCAAATAGTATTCATTTATTCCAATTGCAGGGTTGAAATCAAAAATCTGATAAATGCTATCTTTAATCTTGTGATATATTTTGTGTTTATCTTGAATGATAAATTGACTGTAATGATCATTTTTAATCCGATTGTTAGAAGAATCTTCATAAATTGTATAGCATGCTAATTTCTTAAAAACCTTGTTTTGGATTAAAGTATCTTTTTCAGATTCAATAATGAAAAGTGAATAATATACATTACCGAACCAATCGCCATAAGCTGCTTCGTAAGTCCATTTTGTACCGACAGGGGCAAACTCGAGTTGAGCTTGAAGTTTGCAAATGGAGAAAACTAGCAGTAGAAAAGTAAAATATCTCATAATCGGTGTTTTTAATTGTGATAAAGTTTCAAGAATTAAGTGTAATTCATGTATATCGATTTCAAGGCATTGGATGTTGATTATTTTTTCAATAATTGATCAATGTCATCCAAATCCTTAAATCTTCCTGACGCTTTTTTAGTTCTTATCAAATCATCTAAATGAAGTGTTCTTATATGCAATCCTTCCATTTCAATAATAACTGACAACTCAAAAGATGCATTGAATTCCAGACCTTTTATGTGAGTCATGATATCTATTGCTACTGGTTTTTTTCCAAATTTAAATACATCCCAAGTAGGGTGGAACATGAAATTATCCTTAGTCATATCAAATATTGGCATATTAAATTCTTGAAAAGCTTTGACTAATTTGAAATAATTATTTTCTGTTCTATCAACCCAGATATCCATATCACCGGTAACTCTTGAATAACCTCGAAGAATGACCGAATAGCCGCCAACTAAAATATAATCAACTTCAAAGCGATTTAAGGCTTGAATAAAATCACGGAAGTCTTCATTAAAAACAGTTCCCATTATTGTTGACCTGCTGAAAAAACAGTTTTATCCATTCTTGGAGGATTATCGATATCAAAGTTATATGCGATGCTTGTGAGATAGAAAGCAATTTCTAGTCTTCTTTCAACAGATTCGTTTGAATAATCTCTTTGGTATTCATCAGCTTCTACAGCAGTCATTGCTTGAAAAGCACTTCGGTCCAATTTATAAAGACTACTCATATTTTTAAATAAATTGTGTTAGATATCAAAGATACAAAAAATTCCCACGATTGTAATTCTACTTATCGATGGAACATTCAACTCACCCCGATTCGCTATTTATAATTATTTCACTCGATTAAATTCTACAGCGAATCGACCCTCCTCTATTCTTCCGCAAGCGGGATTATAAAGAGGGTGAAGAATTATTATGTTTAGCAAAAAACTGTTAACTGAAAACTGAAAACTGCCAACTTCTTTTCACCAATCAATCGGCATATAATCTTTCAAAAATTTTCCACACCAATGTTTTCCTGTTAAAATACCATCGATAAATGGATCACAAATTCGTGCAGCACCATCGACAATGTCTAGTGGTGGTTGAAAATCATGAACTTCGGATTTGAATTTTGCCAATTCGAAAGGATCTTCATCGGTTACCCAACCGGTATCTACTGCATTCATGTAGATGCCGTCTTTAGCGAGTTCGGGTGCTGCAGTGTGTGTCATCATGTTGAGTGCAGCTTTTGCCATGTTGGTGTGTGGATGACGGGTGGCTTTAGTAAATCGATAAAACTTGCCTTCCATTGCGGTGACATTTACGATATGTTTTTGACCGGTATTTTCGCGCTTCATTAAATTGACTAAATAGTTGTTTAAAACAAATGGGGCAATTGCATTTACCAATTGAACTTCGATCATTTCTGGAGTTTCGATTTCACCTAATTTTAATCGCCAGCTATTAGTCTTTCGCAAATCCAATTGTTGAAGATCTGCATCCAATTGTCCTGCAGGAAATACCTGATTAACATCCGGTGTATTGTCAAATTTATATGGGATCTGCGATAATGCTGCGGAAGCACTTAATCCAATTCCGGGCTCGCGTATCTCCCAGGAAACCGGAAGTGATTGCAATCCACGTTCTTCTGTGTTTATTTTTCTGATTTGATCTACAACATTTTTATAAGTATTCAACAATGGTTTTATCACATCAGGAAGTTGATCGTATGATGTGCTCTCCAACTCCATTAAGAAACTATAAAATCCAGGCGGGCGTCGCACGGTTTGCGCTGCATTATTAATCAGGATATCGAGTCTGTCATAATGATTCAGTATATGATTGCAAAACAATTCTACACTTGGTATATGCCTTAAATCCAATCCATAGATATGCAACCGGTCTTTCCAATTTTCAAAATCTGTTTCCTTAGAATATCGCAATGCAGAATCAACCGGAAATCGTGTCGTTGCAATTACGGTTGCACCAGAGCGCAACATTTTTAGTGCAGCCTGATATCCGATCTTCAATCGCGAACCAGTAATCAAAGCAACTTGATTCTTCAAATCACAATGTTGAAATCGCTTTGCATAATTGTAATCACCGCAATTCATACACATCGTGTCATAGAAATGATGAATCTC
>JAYVIT010000037.1:0-2477 GCA_043769965.1 Saprospiraceae bacterium | reverse complement strand
ATCATCGGATACTTAATTATCCGACATCATAGAATGATAAAATAATAAACCGTCTTTGTTTTCTGACATTTTCTATATGCCAACAAACATAAAGAAACTAAACAACCCCGTTTGGAACTCACTTTCAGAATCTCATCCAAATTTTGCAATTGAGTTTAACGGAATAAAATTTTATCATCCTGATTATTGTCCGTTTGGTGGATTTATAAATCTTGATAAAACTGAAGAAGCAATTGATCACTATACAGAATTGACTAAAAACTTCTATGTAGTTGGGGACAAACCAATTTTTAGACCCATTTAAAATTACACAAAGAATTAGTATGCAATCAAATGATTCTTGACACACCAATTGACATCCAAATAAAAGAAGAGATCATAGTATTACAAGAAAATCATGAAAATGATTTATTTGCTTTGGTGAATCTGGTTCAACCATTTTATTTCAAAAAGAAGACATCATATTTGGGAAGTTATTACGGCATATTTAAAAATGGAGAATTGATTGCCGTTACCGGTGAACGAATGAAAATGAACGAATACACTGAAGTAAGTGCTATCGTAACTCATCTGGATCATACCTGCAAAGGATATGCAAAACAATTAATTACCCATACTGTAAATAAAATATGCAGAGAGGATAAAATTCCGTACTTGCATTTTGCAGAAACTAATGTTGGCGCAATTTCACTTTACGAAAAACTTGGATTTAAAACACGAAGAAAAATTAGTTTTTGGAATTTCGTCTCCAGGAAGTAGCAATTTCATCTGATTGCTTATTGGAATTTTATTTTTACAAATACAAAAGCAAATAACTATTCTATTATCTTCAAAAATTGTATTTTTACTCTAAACAATTTTTATAATGGCAGATGTTAACGTTTTTATCGCCGATGCTGACAGGTACTCCATCGATGTAAATATTATTGTTCGTGAACCGCTTGGTGTTCAAAAGGTGAGAGCAATAGACCGGTTTGGTATTGATATCATTTCAGCTGAATTTGGTTGTGAGAATCCAGCTCTTTTTAGAACAGGTTCTTTTTCGCGCGAACGTTGTCCATTTCAAGTAGAAGTGACTTCATGTCATGATGGTCCTATTACTTTAACAGGACCTTTGTTTTCACCTGATCCCAGAGCTGAAGTGCCAATGCCTTGTGATCCTCTCATGTGTCATGAAACTGCAGAATGCACCAGTCGGCAAAATCTACTAGTCACCCAAAGAAATTTAATTCTCCGGATGTGCGAAATTTTGCGTTTCAACAGAGAAAGAAAAGCACATTACTTAAGGATGATGGCGATGTATTATTCTATCGCTTTTGTATTGGCTGCGCTTGCACTTGGTTTTGCTTCAGTTCCTATTTATGGAACTATTATAGCTGTGATTCTTGGAGTTGCTGCAGCAGGCTTTTTAGGTTTGGCCATATTTTATAATCATAGATATAATCAAGCTCAAAATGCTATTTTCATACAGGAACAAGAACTCATTGAAGCGCGTATCCGTTTTGATGACATTGTGAGAGAAGTTTTTGCGAATTGCTGTCCAAGTTGCATAGTAGTAGATGTTGTGCAACCCAGATGCTCGTAAAATTTCATTCCATCTTCTATGAAGTTTTGTTTTTCTGAATAATGGAATGTTCGTGGTAATTTCTTGAGAAATTAAAGTACCTGATACTCAACCACTATACATAATATTAATTAAATCATGCTGTAAGTATAAAGTAGTTAATTTTTAAATTAAAAAATATGCAACACGAACATTATTACAAACTAACAGCCAAATGGGAAGGCAACAAGGGCACAGGCACCAGCAGTTTAAAAGCCTATGACCGCAGTCATTCTGTAAGCAATGAAGGAAAGCCTGACTTACATCTCACCACAGATAATCCTGCAGTCGGTGATAAATCAAAATTGAATCCGGAAGATTTATTGGTTACCGCTGTTTCGTCTTGTCATATGCTTTCGTATCTGTATGTATGCGCGATGGAAGGAGTGATTGTTACTGATTACATAGATCATGCCACAGGAGTGATGATTGAGCATGCAAGTGGTGGCGGACAATTCAAAAATGTAAGCTTACATCCTGAGGTTGTTGTCGAAAATAGTTCTATGGTTGAAAAAGCAATCGAGTTGCATCACAAAGCTCATCAGATTTGTTACATTGCAAATTCTGTAAATTTTGAAGTGCTTTGTAATCCTACATGTAAAGTGAAATCAATTTAAAGATGGAATTTAATAAAGTAGTAAGAGGGCCAAAGCGCGAATCAAATGATGAGGAAAGTGTTTACAAAATTCTGGATGCAGGATTTTTGTGTCATGTCGCCTTTCAAGATCAGGGACAAACCATGATGATTCCAACGGCTTATGGACGGAAAGAAGATTCCTTGTATCTGCACGGCTCATCCAAAAATTTCATGTTGAATCAAATTTTCAACGGCCAAATTGTTTGCATAGCAGTTACCCATCTTGACGGAATCGTT
>JAYVIT010000036.1:0-9304 GCA_043769965.1 Saprospiraceae bacterium | reverse complement strand
AATAAATCACTACCGTCCCGTTTAAACTAGAAGATACTCAATTGGTTATATAAATCATCATGTATTTCTTTTTTAAAATTTTTCTGAAGTAGTTGATTTATAGGCGTTTTGTCCAAAAGCGAAGTTCCAAGAATCTGTAGAATTTCATAACAAGAATAGCTTGATTTTATTTGTTGCTTTATGATTGCTACTAAAGTATATGTAATTATCACGATATAAACCTGGGTTTTAACTGCATTAGCGCTTTGACCCCAGAAGGTATTAATTTTTAAATGTTGTTTAATCCATTTAAAAAATAATTCTATTTTCCAGCGCTCTTTATATAATTGAGCAATTTCGATTGCTTCCAAATTAAATTGATTTGTAAGAAAAACAAAAATACGATTTTGTTCTTCGTCATAATATTTGATGCGTCTTAGTTTTTCAGGATATCCCTTTGTTGAATAGAAGCCTTTAAGGTGTATGATTTGATCACAACACACTCCAAGCTTTTTATTCACCGGTGAAGAATAAATTCTTTCAAATTGTAGATTATTCTTTGCTCTGATTACAAAGTAAGAGCCGGTCAGATTTATTGCGAATAGTCTTTCAAAATCGAGATATCCTCTATCGAAAATATAATAACTTCCAGCTTCATAAGATATCTTGTCCATGGCATTTACATCATGTATAGAGGCTGATGTAATATCGATAAATACTGGAATTGAAGTACGGACATCGTATTGTGTATGAAGTTTAATTGCACCTTTTCTTTTTCTAAAAGTCGCCCAACAGAACAAGTTCAGACAAAGATCAATTGTAGTAGAATCAAAGGCATATACTGCGTTTTTAAATGAAAATGATGAAGTGGATTCAGAAATAATTATGCTTCTGGCTTTGTGGATGAGGTGATCTGCAAATTCTTGATATATCCGCCAATCTCTCTTCTCATTTGATTTCGCTAAAGTGGTTTTCGATATTGCTTTTCCAAATCCTAAATGATATATCTTGGATGGATGAGCTGAGATCGTTAAAACCAAATCACTTAAACTTTCCCGGTTACTCAATTGACCAAAAATCATACACATCATTTGATTCCAACACGTAAAATGCCGGACTCGATAATTACCTTGATATTTTTCAACAAGGCCATCGAATATTCGATGAGGTATAAATTCGCTGATTTGAGAAAAAACATACTTTCCATGATTCATAGCTCAAATCAAGCTATTTTTACATGGAAAGATTTCAAATCGTCACGGGAATAAAGCGCATTTAAAATCTTATAAATCAACTATTTCAAAGAACTTTTAATTTTCTAAACGGGACGGTAGTGAAAATAAATCTTAACTGAGATTGCAGAATCTCCTTTGAAAAATTTAAATCGCTGGCAGAATCTTCCCTCTTGCTTCTCCAAATCCAATCCGGTAGTGCTCATGTTGAGCATATGCACGCATGACAATTGTATCACCATCTTGCAAAAATGTACGCGTCGTGCCATCTTTCATCTGCAATGGTTTTGTTCCTTTCCATGCAAGTTCAAGCAATGAACCAAAAGTATTTGGTGTTGGACCTGAGATCGTTCCGGATGCACACATATCGCCTGTTTCCATGTTGCAACCATTCACAGTGTGATGTGTAAGTTGTTGTGACATGCTCCAATACAAATATTTCATGTTGGATTTGCAGATGATGTTTTCATCTCTATTCGGAGTGATGAGACGGACTTCAAGTTGAATATCATAGTTGGATGCTTCGCTATTTTTCAAATAATCCAATTGCGGAACTGTTGGCTCCGGACCTTTTACTTTAAAAACTTGCAATGCATCGAGATCCACCAACCAAGGAGAAACTGTTGATCCAAAATTTTTACCAAGGAAAGGACCTAGTGGAACATACTCCCATTTTTGAATATCGCGTGCAGACCAATCATTAAAAATCAACAAACCTTGTATGTGATCTTCTGCTTCTGTAATGGGAATTGGATGTCCCAATTTATTTCCACGTCCGACCACAAATGCCATTTCCAATTCTATATCGAGTTGATTGCTTGGCCCAAAGACAGGCGCTTCACCATCTTTCAATTGCATCTGTCCTTTCGGTCTAATGATATCCGTACCCGATACAACTATTGATGAAGCACGACCATGATATCCTACTGGTATATGCAACCAGTTTGGCAACAATGCATTTGCCGGATCTCTAAACATCATACCGACATTTGTGGCATGTTCACGACTACTATAAAAATCAGTATAGTTATTTGGTTTCACAGGAAGATGTAGAGTTACTTCATCTTTCTGATAAAAATTCATTTTACAAAGCTCTTTGTTAACAGTTGTATTTGTCGAATCAAAAAGATCATAAATATCCTTTCTCAATTCACGAAGAGAAGCTTTCCCTTTTTGTAAAATCGGATTTAAAGATTCTTGTTCGAAATCCGAAGTAGTAAAAAAAGGTACATTCAGCATTCTATAACTCGACAAGCCATGCAAATCAATAATGGTATCTCCTATGATTGTGCATACTCTTTTTGATTCACCAGGAAGTGAAAATATACCCAATGGAATATTTTGTAATGGAAAATCCGTAGAAGCCGGATATGGTATCCAGGATTTTAAATGATCGTCGATGATTAATTTTGGGCTCATTAAATTTAGTTTTAATTTACCAATTCTACAATATTACTATTCTTTATCTAATTTCGAAAGCTCCGGGATTCAAATTAGTTGCTAAAACTATTTTGATCTTTAAAACTAATTTACTAAGAGTCAAATAGGAGTTGTCTGATGCATTAAGAATAATAACTGGAATAGGATATTTTTTGAAGTTCTGTTGATACTTGAGATTTCTATCAAAAGTTAAAAGTACATCAAAATTATGCAATATCATTAATGATAATAGTTACCCGTTTTCCTTTGATTGCCATCCCATATCTCGTACAGTAAATATCTCAAATTCTGGAAAATCTTTTTTAAGACTTTTGGGAAGATTTTCATCAAGTAACAGTTTCATAAAGCTTCTCTATGTTTTTAGAAGTAACCAGCTTTTCAGCAATTTCTAAAACCGCAATTGCATGTGATTTGGAGACGGAAGGAAAATCATCCAAAAACACATCTAATGAAATTCCTTTCTCAAGGTGCATGAAGAGGGTCTCAATAGGTACTCTGGTTCCTCGAAAAACTGGCTGACCTCCAAGAACTTTTGGATCAATATTTATAAAGTCCTTAATTGCATTCATAAAACAAAATTACTAATAATAATTTAAACTAGCTTGAATACAGACCAACATTGACGATTCTTGATAATACAAGAACAAATTGCATTATTATAAATTAAATAACCTGTTCCACTATTCTTTTTATCGTAGCACTATCACCCATAGTATAAAAATGTATACAGGGCACCCCTTTTGCTTTCAATTCTTTGCATTGTGCAACACACCATTCTATACCAACTTCGCGAACAGCCTGATCAGTCGTGGCTTTATCAATTGCTTTTACTAAATCATCCGGAATATTGATATAGAAATGTCTGGGTATAGATGCGAGTTGATATTTTCTGGTCAATGGTTTTATACCTGGAATAATCGGAACGACAATTCCTTCCTTGCGACATTGAGCGACGTAATCAAAAAACTTTTGATTGTCAAAAAACATTTGTGTTACAATATAGTCTGCACCACTTTCAATTTTCTTGTGCGTAAATTTTAAATCAGATTTCATGTTTGGTGCTTCAAAGTGTTTTTCTGCATATCCGGCAATACCAACACAAAAATCAGTTTTGGTTCCATTCTCAATGCTGGGATCCATATAAACGCCTTGATTCATCTTTCCAATTTGTTCGACAAGATCCAAAGCATATTCATTGCCTCCGGGTTCTGGTATAAATTTTTCATCAAATTTTCGGGCATCACCCCTTAAAGCAAGCACATTATGTATATCCAGGAAATGAAGTTCAATCAAAGCATTCTCCGTATCTTCTTTGGTAAATCCACCACAGATCAAATGGGGTACAGCTTCGACTCCATAATGATGCATAATCGCCGAACAAATACCGACAGTACCCGGTCGTTTGCGTATTGCAATCTTTTGATAATAACCACTGGGTTGAATATTGTACAAGAATTCTTCCCGATGATAGGTCACATCGATAAAAGGCGGTTTGAATTCCATTAAAGGATCCAGGCCTTGAAATATGGAATGTATCCCACCTCCTTTAAGAGGAGGCAATACTTCAAAGGAGATCAATGTCTTGCCTTTTGACTGATTCAGGTATTCAGTTACTTTCATTTGCTTTTTGCGATGGGCAAAAATAGTAAATAGAAGTCATTTGAAAATGCTTAATACAAACCAAAAACAGGCTATTTCGGATCGTTCTTGCAGATCATTTTACCAATAATTGGATACAAAAAATTTATTTGAAAACGGAATCAACCAAAGAAGTAAAAGTTAAGCCCCTCCAAAGGGTTTGGGGTTCAGACGAAGGTATGCTATTGTAAGTGATTCCCTTATTTCTTCTTTTTCTTTTTAAATTCACCCCGCTTCAACGCCTTAAAAAATTCCACCCAAGCTAATGGAGAAAAAATATTTTGTGGTTTAATTTGACCGTCATAATATAATTTTTGTGATTCTTGTGAAAAATACAAACTCACACCTGCCCTGCCATCAGATGGTGTGTAGGGTTCTAATTTTTCAAGCACATCTTGTGCTAAATTCCTTTCAGCTTCATCTTTGAGTTTATTGCTGACATCCATTTCAAGAAACTCAGGACGAAAATGTTCCTTTGATGGAATGGAATATACAATTGCAGATTCCAATTGAAAAGTATCTTGTTCGAGTGTGATGTTTTCAAAATGACGATCGCTTTTTATTTCAGAAGGAAGAACCAATCGCTGTGATTTATATCCCAGGCTGCTGAATAAAATAGTATCTCCTGTTTGAGCAGCCATTGAAAAAAATCCATTCGCATCAGAATAGGTCCCATGCCGCGTTCTTAAAATGCCAATCCCAACAAAAGGCAGTGGAGATTGGGCACCATTTGCCTGCGAATAAACCATTCCCGAAAACTGGATCACTGGTTTGTCCTGGCAGAATACCTTCAAAGCAATAATGGAGAATAAGAATGTCAAACATGCTATTCCGGCAATTTGTGTTATTTGTATATTCAATTTTTTCACTGTGCTACAACGAAGGGCTAAGATACTTTAATGCATAGGAAAGTCTACAAGTTTTTAGGGAAAAGGCTGTAGTCTGTAGGCTTTTAGGCTATAGGCAAAAGACTATGAAGTTATATACTAATAACTGTCTCTTTAAGTTATTAAAACAAAAAGATATCGAAAATTTAAAACCTACAGCCTATAGCCTAACAGCCTACCCCGTAGGGATCCCTATGGGATAGCCTCTTTTTTCTTCCTACCTTTGAATAAAGATTACGATATGTCAAGATTGTTGCATCTGCTATTATTTACATTATTATTTGTAGAATCCATTTTTTGCCAAATCAAAAGTGGGCCTATGTTGGGAGCAATTGAATTAAGAACTGCATATATCTGGTGCGAAGTTTTGCCAAAGACTAAAGTACAAATCGAATATTGGGATTCGAACAATCCATCAAAGCCTATTCAACTTGAAGGAAAAATTACAAACAATCATAATTTTCACATTGTTGAATTTTATCTCACAGCATTAGAACCAGGTACTACATACAAATATCAATTGGTAGTAAATAAAAAACTGAAGTCACCACAAACTACAGGACAATTTAGCACACAAGAATTGTGGAATTACAGAAAACCACCACCTGATTTTAGTTTTTTGACAGGTAGTTGTGCTTATATAAATGAAAAAATTTATGACAGACCTGGAAAACCATACGGAGGTGATTCTAGTATTTTCGAATCGATGTCAAAAGAAAAAGCAGCATTCATGCTTTGGCTTGGAGACAATTGGTATTACCGCGAGGTGGATTACCTAACAGAATGGGGACTCTGGTATCGTGCATCAAAAGACAGAAGTAGTCCTGCATACCAAAATTTTCTTAAAGCAATGAGTCATTATGCCATCTGGGATGATCATGACTTCGGACCTAATAATGCCAACAGTTCATATAAATTTAAAAAGGAAGCAAAAAAAGTTTTTGATAGCTATTGGTGTAATCCTGCAAGAGATCCAGATCAGGAAGGTACATACACACAATTCAGTTATAACGATGTCGAATTTTTTCTGATGGATGACAGAACATTCCGTTCTTCTGATGATCTAAAAGACAGCATTAATGGAATGCCAAATCCGGATAAAGCCATGTGGGGTGCAGCACAAATGAACTGGTTGAAAAATCAATTGGTCAATAGCAGAGCTCCATTCAAAATCATCGCGAATGGTACTCCAATACTCAACACATACAACAAGTATGATTGCATGGTGCATTACGTAAAAGAATTTAATGAACTGATACAATTTATTATTGATGAACAAATATCTGGCATTCTTTTTCTTACCGGTGATAGACATCATTCAGAGATTATTGGAAAAAAATTATCTGATATATACACCACCTATGAAATTGTCTCTTCATCATTAACTGCCGGAGTATACAAATCCAGTGATTATGAAAAAACAAATCCGGATTTACTCAAGGATCTTTTTGTCGAACAAAATAATTATACGCGCGTTAGTGTGACTGGAAAAGCCAAAGAGCGCAAACTCAAAATTGAATTTATGGATGTGAAAGGAAATAAACTCAAAGAATGGGAAGTGAGTGAGAATCAGTTGAAGTTTGCTAAATAAATATTACCCGGGAAAATACTAATTCATTCTATTTCACTAAATTTAATAATGTCTGATTTCAATTAAACTAAATTACAATTCAACTGTCTCAATAAAATGTTTGCAAAGAATATTCGGAATTTTTCAATTATAACTCTATTTATCGGATCGGTTTTATTGCTCTATTCTCAAAATCATTATCAAGTCTATTTCTTCCTTTTAGAAGACTGCAAAATCACCCAAGCCTATATTCCTGAAATCAAAAAACTGCATGCAGAATTTGAATCGGATAGTATTGAATTTAAAGCATTCTTTCCAAGTCCTTCATCTGATGAAAATTTAGTGAAAACATTTTTTGATGATTATCATCCAGGGCTAACTTGTGTTATTGACGATAATCAAAAAATGGCTAAAAAATTTGATATCTCTGTAATGCCTGAAGTTGTAATTTATCAGGAAAATATTAATAAAGTACTTTATCAGGGACGGATTGATAATTGGTTTGCAGGACTTGGTAAACGCAGAGCCAAAGCAACAAAACACGAATTAAGAGACTGCTTGATTAAGATACAAAAAGCACAAGCCATACAAGCCCAAAAGACCGAAGCCATAGGCTGTTACCTCACCCGATTATAAAATGATCCAACAATCAACTATCTTAGATTCAAATTTCAAACTATTTATGAAATACGTATACATTTTTATTCTTTTTATAATATCGGTTTTTACTTTACATGCACAAACCTATTCGGAAAATATTGCGAGTATAATATATACACATTGCAGTACTTGCCACAGGCCCGGAGAAATTGCACCCTTTTCACTTACGAATTATCAAGAAGTGAAAGACAGGGCTAGTTCAATAAAATATGCAACCGAAATACGATACATGCCACCCTGGAAACCAGATCCGAACTATCGCAACTTTCAACATGAAAATTATCTAAGCGATAGTGAAATAAAAAGTATCGGCGACTGGGTAGATGCAGGAATGCCACAAGGAGATGTTTCAAAGGAACCAGCGTTTCCAAATTTTCCAGTTGGATCACAAATTGGTACTCCGGATCTGGTTGTATCATTTGCACAAAAATATACACACAAAGGAAATGGATATGATGAGTACAGATACTTTGTACTTCCCACTAATCTGACTGAAGATAAAGAACTTGTTGCACTTGAAATGCGTCCAGGTAACCGCCAAGCAGTTCATCATACTTTATTTTGGGCAGACAATACCGGAAAGGCCCGTGCAGAAGATGCAAAATCTCCTGAATACGGATACGCAAGTGGTTCAGGTAATCTTTCATTCGGAGATCAATTACCTGGATATGTGCCCGGACAAAAACCAAATCTATACAATAATGGTATGTCTCAAAAAATACCGAAAGGTTCTGATCTGGTATTGCAAATGCATTTTGCACCAAGTACTATCGATCAGGATGACAGCACTTCAGTCAATCTCTTTTTTGCCAAACAACCAACGAGCAGAACTGTATACAGTAAAATATTACTACCCTACGATTTAGTCAATGGACCATTTATTATTCCCGCAAATACGGTTAAACAGTTTCATGCGGTCTATAAAACACCCGTTGACGTGAGCCTCTTAGGTATTTGGCCGCATTGTCATATGCTCGGTAAAGACTGGGAAGTGTATGCTAAATTACCAAATGGAAATCAAATTCCTCTTATTAAAATTGGTGATTGGGATTTTAATTGGCAGGGCGGTTATTATTTTCAAAAACTTATAGTCTTACCAACAGGAACTGAAATACATGCTTTTGCAACATATGATAATACTGTAGACAATCCCGTCAATCCGAACTCCCCTCCAAAATCAATCACCTGGGGTGAAAGTACAAAAGATGAAATGTTCTACCTTCCGTTATCCTTTGTGTTGTATCAACCAGGAGATGAGGATATTCTTTTAGGGAATGAAGATTTTTCAGGACAAGGACCCAATAATAAAAATATAAAGACAGAGTTAAATCCTGTATTTCCAAATCCTTCTACAGATGAAATCAATATTCCATTCGTATTAAATAGCGATCAACAGATTCAAATCAACTTTGTAAACCTTATGGGACAAACTTTAATGAGTCTGGTTGAAAAAAGAAATTACATGCAAGGTCAACATGTCTTGAGTATCAAAACACCAAATGTTGAAAGCGGAGTTTATATCATTGAGCTTAAGACAAAACAAGGAAGCTGGTGCCAGAAGTTGTTTCTACATAAGTAGCTGATTCGAAACTTTTCCAACTTCTAAAATCTACATTCGTTAATCGGTGTTCATTATTCTTTTCATGAATAAAAATAATGAACACCCCCGCCTGCAAAACGGGCAGGGATTAACGAATAATGAAGTGAATATGAATTGATTTTTTATTATATTGAGTTCATTAACTTCCAATACTATTCTTCTACTTCCTCCATTTCTTTCACACCTTCGGGAATGATTTGATCCAAATCTGTGCGCAGATTTTCAATGATAAAGTCCTGGCGTTCGCCGGTATTTTTTCCCATGTAGTACTCAAGGATTTTTTCGATGTGCGAATCTT
>JAYVIT010000035.1:0-8798 GCA_043769965.1 Saprospiraceae bacterium | reverse complement strand
TTCGCTTTCAGAAATTGCAATTGCAATTCGACCATTTATGCTATCGGTTGGTAATCCCTTTATCAATTTTTTCCAATTAGCACCTGCATCAATAGATTTATAAATTTGTCCATCGGGGCCATTTACAACTCCCCGATTATTAAGTCCTAATTTATTCCAGGAAACGGCAAATAATATTTTCGGATTTAATGGATGCATGGCAATATCAGTGATTCCGGCAGAATCATTGATATACAATATTTTATTCCAGTTTGTACCGCCATCAATTGATTTATACAATCCTCTGTGTTCATTTTTTTCATAACTGTAACCTAAAGATGCAGCATAAATAAATTGAGGGTTTTGATAATCAATCATGATTTCAGATAAAACTCTTGTTTCGTTTAATCCAATATTCTTCCAGGTATCTCCATTGTCAATGCTTTTATAGATTCCATTTCCCTGGCCGCAATAAAATCCTCCACTGTGATCTCCGGTAGCGATGTAAATTTTCCTGGTATCCACAGGATCAATTGCAATATCACTGATATACAAAGTAGTTTCATTGTCAAAAATAGCTGTCCATGTTTTTCCTCCATCCAAAGTTCTGTATGCTCCCCCATGTGAGAATCCAATGAAAATGATGTTTTCATTTTTGGGATTGACTGCTATTGTGTTGACTCGACCTCCCAGGTTGCCTGGTCCCTGAGTGGTCCAAATTCCAGGAATTGAATTCGGAGAATTTCTTAAACTTAGTTGTTGCTTTTTATAGCTTGCAATTTCTTCTTCGCGTTGTTGAAGGAACTCTTCAGTGGGAACTCCCATTTTATCCAGGAGGTATAAGTCATCTGGTGGGATGTTAGAAATCAAGTCAACAGAATTATTTTTTGTTGAATGCGTGCATTGAAATATAACTGAACTTGTAATTAATACAATCAATAAAATAAAATTTGACTTCATCGTAATTAAAGTTGATTTAAAAAATCTTTTGAATGTTTTGCGTCAGATGGTTTGATTCTACCGCTTACTACCAATCTAAACTCTCTCCGAACTGCAGCTTCTTCAAAAAGCTTTTTTTCTTTTTCTGTTTCAGGAATGACATGTGGTACCGCTTTTGGCTTGGCTGTGTGTTCATCCAATGCAACAAAAGTAAAGAAAGCCTGATTTGATTTATGTGATATATTATGAATGATTCCCCTTTTATAAACTTCAAGATACACTTCAACGGAAGAATGAAATGATCTGGTCACACTTGCTTTTATGTTGACTACATCACCTAATTTGATCGGCTCTTGAAATGTAAGATGGTCAACGGATACAGTTACGACATGTGCTTCGCAATGTTTTGCCGCACAAATTGCTGATGCAATATCCATCCAGCGCATTAAATTACCGCCCATCAAATTACCTAATACATTGGTATCGTTGGGTAATACCAATTCATTCATTTCCGTATAAGATTCACTTACTTTTTTTGCTTTCTCTATCATGCTATCAAATTTAATTCAAAATTAGTAATAAAGTGTTTGATAAATTTTTCCTTGACTTCATCTATGGAAATTATTCTATTCAATTCTTTAGAAAGTGAAGTCACTTGTTTTTCTTTTGGATCAATACCACATGGAATGATATACTTAAAATAATCGAGATCGGTATTGATATTAAAAGCCAGGCCGTGAAGACTTACCCATCTGCTTAAATGAACACCAATTGCACAAATTTTACGTGGAGTTTTTTCATTTTTATTTATCCATACTCCGGTAAGTCCTGGAATTTGTCCCGCTTCTAAACCATATTCAGCCAAAACATCGATAATCGTTTTTTCGAGTAGTCGTACAAAACGGTGCACATCGGTAAATAATTTATCCAGATCAAGAATTGGATAAGCTACCAATTGACCGGGTCCATGATAAGTGATATCTCCACCCCTGTTTATTTTATAAAAGCTGGCATTAATATCAGCCATTTTATCCTGGGGTTGTAATAAATTGGATTCTTCTCCTGATTTACCTAAAGTGAATACATGAGGATGTTCACATAAAATCAAAGTATGATGACTAAAATCGAACGTGTTTAATCTTTTTTGATTTATTAATTGTTGGTGAATAGCAGTTTGAATATCCCAGGCTTCCTTGTAGTCTATCAGGCCCAAATCAATGATTTTTAATTGGGAGCTGATTTTAGTTGAAGTATTTTGAAACTCAGTCAATTAGCTGTATTTTTGATTAAATTTTGATTTATGAGAGCGAAAATAGTCTTTAAAGCGGTATTCTTGTCCATATTCCCTTTATTGGTTTTTGCAGCTAAAGCACCTGATTTTGCTGTGACGGATTTCAACAATAAGGTTCATAAACTGTACGACGATTATCTAAGCAAAGACAAAGTTGTAGTTATAAAGTTCTTTTTTGTTGGTTGTCCACCATGCGCAACAATAGGTCCCTACTTTCAACAGGCTTATGTTCGTTGGGGATCCGGTAATGGTAGAGTTCAATTTTTAGAGATTTCTACACTTAATGGCGATTATAACTCTTTGATAAAAGCATATCACAACACTAAAGGATTTACATTTCCCGGTGTTGGAGTCGATGGTGGTGCACAGGCAGCAAGAACGCCTTACACTTCGGGTACATTTGGTCCATTTTATGGTACTCCGACTTTCGTAGTAATTAATCCAAAAGGAGATGTGAACTTTAATGTGCCCATGTCAACATCTGATCAGAGTAAATTAGATACTGCCATTGCCCAGGCATTGCGTGTCACTAATGGTAGTGGTGGTTGTAGTAATGCATTTTCTGTAAAAACAATTACTCAAACCAAACCGGAAACGTATTATGTAGTGGATTTACTTAATGGAAATCCAGCTAATGAAATAAAAACAGGAGTCTTTAATTGTGAATTTAGTTTGCCATCCAACATTGATGGACATTATGTGATTCCACAAATGAATGCAACAGCAGATGTACTTAATGGAATAAGCACTGCAGATATAGTTTATATTCAACGATTCCTATTGGGATTACAACCATTTAATAATTTACAACGCGCAGCAGCAGATGTCAATAATTCCAGTTCTGTATCCACTTCGGATGTTTCCGAATTGCGAAAACTAATTTTAGGTATCACTTCCAAATTCAATAAATTGACAAAATCTTATGTGATTGTACATAATCCAAAATCAACAAATTCAAGTGATTTAACTGATCGCGTTTTAGTGAAAGATCTTGTATCAGAATTAAAAACAAATGAGTTTGGTGTTGGTAAGTATGGAGACGTGACCGGCGCAAATTTATTTGCAAATGATGAAATAATAAATAGGTCTTCTGATATTCTAAAATTTTATGTTGAAATGAATCCTTTGCCAAATGGAACTTATGAGCATCGGTTTTATACTAATGAAGATTATAGCGTAACAGGATTTCAATTCGAAGTAAAAGGAATATCAAATAATTTTATTGGAATAGCTGAATCATCAAAATTCATAGATCCAATTGTTTGCAATTTTAATCTTAAGCCTGATTTAGTGAGGATGATAGGAACATCAGGTTCTATTTTGGATATACATTTAGAAGCAGGAGAAATCTGGTTTAAAATTTTTACCAAAAAACCGGATCATCTGATCCCCAGTAACCATCAAAATTTCACGCATGCATTTTTCTTTAATAATATAACTGAAGAAATTAATAAAGTGGAAATCGAATACATCCATACTTCATTGGTTGGAGAATCTGTAACAATCACCCAGAAAGATTACAGAGAAGTAATTGTAAATTCAAAAAACAATCTTAAAAGCATTCGAATCATCAATTCAAATGGATATCCTTTATTTGAGCAATCGTATTCTTATGATATCAAACAAGTAAAGATTGACGAATCCACTTATCAACCAGGAATTTACTTTGCACACATTCAATTGATGAATGGAAAAGTGGAAACAAAGAAATTTTTGAAATTATAAGAAATTGATAAATTGTTGTATTGTTAAATTGATAAATTGTTAAATTGTTTTTTTGCCTATTGCCTATTGCCTATTGCCCATTGCCTATTGCCTCTTGTTTCCTCTCGTCCACCTCTTCCAGCTTTAGCAAATTCAACGGATTACTCTTCAAATTCACTATTTGTTTTTGCACAAACCATGCTGTCTGATCATAAAATAGAAAGACAACAGGAGCTTCATCGATAATGATTTGATTCATTTGCTGATACAATTTTTCTCTGCGCGGACGCACAGTTTCTTTAATGGCTTCTGAATATAGATGATCAAATTCCGGATTATTAAATCTTGTATAGTTTGGAGGTGCCGGATTTTTGCTGTAAAAGACATTTAGAAAAGATTCTTCATCCGGATAATCAGCTATCCATGACGCGCGGAATAATTGAAGTTCTGATTGTCTCATCTTTTCTCTAAGTGTTGCAGTTTCTACCAAATCTATTTTAACAGGTATTCCTATCTCCTCCCATTGTTTGGCAACAAATGTAATTAGATCAAGATAATCTTTATTGGTGTAAATGGTTAGCTCTGGAAAATTGTCTTTGCTTTCGTATCCTGCCAGTTTCAATAACTGTTTGGCAGAATCCGGATTGTAATTATAACCATTATAGTTGTATTCATATGAAGTCGGCAATCCCTTTGGAATAAATCCTTGCAATGCCGGTGTGCCTATTCCAAATTTCAATAGCCGCAACATGGTCTTTCGATCAATTGCAAAATTCAATGCTTGTCTAACTCTCTTATCGTGGAGCGGATGATTCTTATTTAACAAGCTTAGGTTAATACCAATGTATTCCGTATTTAAGTAATCGCCTTTGTGCATTTGCATTTGATCAACTCTATCATCTCGGAGATCTCCATTTTTGGTAACCAATTGTAAGGCAAATCCGGATTGAAGTCCTGAGAAAAAATCAATTTCCTTTTTTAAAAATTCGAGATATGCCGTATTTCGATCTTCAATAAAACTGATTCGGACACCTTCCAATATAGGCAAACCAGTTTTGAAATAATTAGGATTGCGACTAAGGAAAAGTCCTCTTCTTCCAATCCATTTCTTGAGTTGAAATGGACCGGTGCCAACAGGGTGTTGGCTTATTTCATTTTTATAATACAAAACAGCTTCTTCTGGAACAACACTGCAATATTGCATAGTCAGCATTTGTAGTAAGGGGGAAAATGGACTATTTAAATGGATAATAAAAACACTATCATTTAGTGCTTCAAATGGTTTTGATAAGTCCACGTTATCTCTAAAGATCCATGAGCCTGACGAGTTTACTTTTGGATCCAACAAGCGGTTAAAACTAAAAACAATATCATTTGCAATCAATTTGCGTGTTGAATCTCTTCCAAAACAAGGATCACGGTGAAAATAAATGTCATCTCTTATTATAAATTGATATTGCATTCCATCTTCTGAAATGTTCCATGATTTTGCAATTTCCGGAATGAGTTGCATGGAGTCATTCAGATCGATGAGTTGATTGAATAAATGATCAATGGCCCAAATGTTATTTTGTGTTTTTGCAAAAGCAGGATCTAACGATGTGATAAAATTTACCTGATTATAATGGAAGACTCTTGGTTTAATTTTAGATGATGTATCCTTACATGAAATTGCAAATACAATTACACAGCATAAAATAATGGACTTAAATGAGTGTTGATGTTGAGATAAATCAATAAATGCTTTTTGCATATTTAGTATTCGTGTCTCAAATATAGAACACTGAAAATGCAGAATATCACAGTAATCAAATATTAGCTGATAAAAGGGCAACTTTCTATAAAAGAATTCTTTATCCATGTTATTCCACGCCAATCCGCGTCATCCACGATCAAAATGCATTAGATTATCAGTAAGTTTGCGGAAAGTTACCATATGAAAATACACTATTACGGTCATTCTTGTTTCGCGGTGGAATTATCGAACAAACGGATTTTATTCGATCCCTTTATAATGGGCAATCCACTAGCTAAGGATATTGACATTCAACAGGTTAAGGCTGATTATATCATGGTATCTCATGGCCATGGAGATCATATAGGTGATGCTGAAACAATCGCAAAAAACAATAATGCCCGTGTCATTGCCACCTATGAAGTGGGTTCATGGCTGGAAAATCTGGGATTGAAAGTTCACCATATGAATACAGGAGGAAAGCGAAAATATGATTTCGGAACCGTAAAAATGGTCAATGCCATTCATTCCAGTGTGCTTCCTGATGGTTCTTATGGAGCAAATCCAGTTGGATTCCTGGTTTATGATGAAGAATTCAGTTTTTATTTTGCAGGAGATACTGCTTTGACTATGGATATGCAATTGATTCCAATGATTGCACCGAAACTTGATTTTGCATTTTTACCAATTGGCGACAATTTCACAATGGGCTTTGAAGATGCATTACTGGCTTCTGATTTTATTAAATGCGATACAATCATTGGTTGTCATTTTGATACGTTTCCAGTGATTGAAATCGATCATCAAAAAGTAACCCATGCTTTTCTTAGTCGAAACAAACGAATCATACTTCCTAAAGTCAATGAATCATTTTCTGTTTGATGGGGAAAGTAATCGCTATAGCAAATCAAAAAGGTGGAGTTGGAAAAACAACTACAGCTATCAATCTTGCTTCTTGTATTGCAATACTCGAAAAGAAAGTATTGCTGGTTGATGCCGATCCACAAGCTAATAGTACATCCGGCACCGGAGCAGATACTGAAAATTTAAAATACAGTTTGTACGATTGCATGATTAATGATAGGGATCCACACGAAGTTATTTTGACAACAGATACCCCGAATTTATTTCTTTTACCTTCTCACATTGATTTAGTTGGAGCGGATATTGAATTAGTGAATATGCCAAACCGCGAGAAAGTAATGAAAAAAGTCATCGACAAAATAAAAGATGAATACGATTTTATTTTTATTGATTGCCTTCCCTCTCTCGGACTTACAACGATTAATGCTTTGACTGCAGCCGATTCTGTGATCATTCCTGTACAATGTGAATTGTTTGCACTGGAAGGATTATCAAAAATCAAAAACACCATTGATCTTGTTAAAGCAGTACTGAATCCCGGACTTGAAATCGAAGGAGTGCTGTTGAGTATGTACGATAAGCGTTTGCGGTTATCGACAATGGTCATTCAAAATATCAGGGAGAATGTGCATCTTCCGGTTTTCGAAACCATCATTCACCGGAATTCAAAAATTTCTGAAGCCCCATTGGTAAAAAAACCAGTAGTTTTATATGATGCTTCAAGCAAGGGCAGCCATAATTTTTTAAATCTTGCGGATGAATTCATGCGCAAAAATTAATTTCATGTTATGAGCCAAAAAAGTGATTTGGGTAAAGGCTTAAGAGCTTTATTATCTAACATTAATACGGAAACAGGCTTAAAGACAAATCCTGTCAGCAGCACTGCTATCAATGCTGTGAGTGTTATTCCGATTGCACAGATTCATCCAAATAAACAACAACCCAGACATGTATTTGAGGAAGAGTTGATTAATGAATTAGCTGATTCAATTAAAACTTACGGTATTATTCAACCACTGACTGTTCGTAAAACGAATATTGATGAATATCAAATCATTAGTGGCGAGCGGAGATATCGTGCTTCTCTTGTGGCAGGTTTGCAAGAGATTCCTGTATATGTGCGCACTGCAAATGATAATGAGATGCTGGAAATGGCATTGGTAGAAAATATTCAACGGGAAGATTTGAATCCAATCGAGATTGCCATTTCATACCAAAGATTATCAGATGAATATAAATACACACAAGAGGAACTTGCATCGCGAGTTGGGAAAAAACGCAGCACGATAAGCAATTATGTAAGACTATTAAAGTTGCCGGTTGAAATTCAGAACGCTATCAAAAGTAAAACCCTTTCCATGGGTCATGCACGAGTAATTGCAGGAGTAGACGATCTGATGCAGCAAATGCAATTGTTTAAGGATATTCAAAGCAAAGAATTATCAGTAAGAGATGCTGAGAAAATTCTTCAATCCTATTCAAAAGCTAAAGCTAGACGCCCGGTTAATCCTGCGCCATTGTCCACACCAAATCAGATCAAAGTACTTGAAGACAGAATGAGCGCGTTCTTTGGGTACAAAGTAAGTATCAATCGAAAGACTAATGGTGAAGGACAGATCGTAATAAAATTTAAAGACGACAGGCAATTAAATGATATTCTTGATCGTATTGAGGACTGATTTATGCAAAAATTAATTATTGGATTTATTATTCTGTTCTCATTTTATCAAGTATCTTTTGCACAGGAAGTAAAAGATAGTATTTATAAATTGGAGGTAAATGATACCATCACACATAAAGATGAAAAATCACCAAGCGTCATTTCTGTATTATTCAAAGGAAAACCAGGCAGAGCATTTGCTTATTCGTTGATTCTTCCGGGAGCAGGACAAGTTTATAATCGCAGTTATTGGAAAGTACCCATTATATATGCAGGACTGGGATTGATGGTCTATTTTATTGATTTCAATTCAAAGCAATACAAACGCTTTGACAATGCCTATCATCTCCGCGTGGATACAGAAAATAATGAACCCCGCTTGGAGCCAACAGATGAATTTAAAGATATATTGAGTTTGCAGGGAATAAATAGTTACCGTCAGTATTACGACAAAAATTTGCAGCTTAGTTATATTGGTATTGGAATAATCTATCTATTAAATGGAATTGAAGCTTTTGTGGACAGACATCTGCAGGAATTTGATGTGTCTAAAAATTTGAGTTTTCAGTACACTCCGAATCTTTATACTTCGGGCGGACAGATTTCAATGAGACTTAATTTCTAGT
>JAYVIT010000034.1:0-3439 GCA_043769965.1 Saprospiraceae bacterium | reverse complement strand
GGCAGCAGCATTCGGTGAAATCATTTTTAATTGTACCAAAGGCATGGAGACCATTCAAATTTTAAATTCAATTGAAAAGCAAAATCTTCATTCAAAAATATTAATCGATCTTACAAATCCATTGGATTTTTCAAATGGAATGCCTCCAACACTTTCCGTATGCAACACAAATTCAATCGGAGAAGAAATCCAAAATAAATTTCCGGATACCTATGTTGTCAAAACACTTAACACCATGTGGTGTGGATTGATGGTAAATCCCAACATGATAGGTGGTGGAGATCATGTTAATTTCATTTGTGGAAATGTTGCAGAAGCAAAAGATAAAGTCAAAACCCTTTTGATGAGTTTCGGTTGGAAGCCAGAAAATATTCTGGACCTGGGCGATATTACCGCATCCCGAGGTACCGAAATGTATTTACCACTTTGGCTCAGAGTGTATACAGCCACAAATAATGGAGCTTTTAATTTAAAATTCATTCGCTAAAGGCATTTTAAAATCAATTTCTAAATTATTCATTTTCTGGTATTTAGCTGGAGAAGAACCATTTTTTTGAAAATGGCAAAATCTTTGCTGCTTGAATGGTTCGGCCTGTTTCCCTTAGACGGCTGGCTATTTTTATTTCTCTAATTCAATAAAGGGTTATTGTCTCAAATGCCGCAATCTGAAATTCCAAATTTTGAAGAATACGCTGCCAATTATCAAAAAATGATTGCAGATAATCTTGCGCAATTTGATGCGATGAAAGAAGAGTTGCTGCAGCAAAAAGAGGTGATCATTGATGAACAGAATGCTGCTAAAGAAGAGCGAAAGCGAATTGAAAAGGATGCAAAAGAAATTGCATCTACAGAATTTGATAAAAAATTTACACAACTCAAAGAGGAATTAAGAGCGAAACTTCAATTTGATTTAATAAAAAAATTAATTCTCGCTAATAGAACGGATACGGAAATTGAGGAATGGTTAAACATTAATCCGGAATTAATTCGTAAAGCAAAGTTTGAATTAGGGTTTAATTGTTTTGGAAATGATCTTGCACGTGTTTATTACAGTGGAGAAGGAAGAGGTGGAATTATACATTTTCAATTGGGACAAAAGATCATTGATTTTCATTGGGAATTTGGTGGTGGAAATTCATTGGCTTTAATTTTTATTCCTGAAGAAGTTCATTAGGAAACTGCAACTGGCTTGAAACTGGCTGAGCGTATGAAAGTTTTGGAATTTGTAGCAAAAGAAGTAATTCATGATAAAGCAGCTGAATCGGGGTATATCATCGAAATGGACTTAATTAAAATTCAATAAATAGATTGATATGAAAAAAGTAAAGGCAATCTCAATCATTAGTTTGTTTTCAATTTTAGTCTTTGGTCAGACGACGGATAAGGAATTTGAAGAACTATATAAAAATGTCGGAGCCAAGAAACATATACTTGCAGGCTTAAATAAACAGGATACCAATACGATGGATGATCTGAAACTTGCAAATGAAACTTACCAATTGCTGGACAATCTTTATGAATTTATGAATAGGGAACATCGGTTAAATGGTAGAGGTTATTTTGATTTTGCAGGAAATGAAACCAAAAAAAATAGTGTATATAGATTTGGAACTGGTATTAGCATTGATCAGGGATTGTATCCATACGAATTGGATTTTTCTGCAGATGTACAAACTTTGTTAAATGATGGAGTATTCGTCGCGAATGAATCCAATATTGATATTTCATTTGATTTTCATCCGTATGTTCCACTAGCAGAATCAAGGATCAGTAAATATGAATCTAAGATAAGAGAGATTCAGTCGATGAAAAATCCAACTGATATAGAAAAAGAGAATAATGAATATTTACTTAGTAAGTATCAGAAGAAAATTGCAAATGCTTATAAAGCGAATGGCTTATGGTTGGAAAACTACATCATCGCCAAACGATTCAGCGACGGATATTTAGGAATTGAAAGCCGTTATGAAATTGGAGGCGGATTTATTTTTAGTTTTTACAGCAACGGAATGGTTAAAAAAGGAAGGACGATTAGAGATCAAATTAATCGAAAATCAATTTATAAATCTCAGGAGCAAGATATCATTCGCAGTTTGAAATCATTAACACCGACGCATAATCTGTTGCAATTAAGTCCAGGTGATATCGAGGTGATTTCAGATTCCCGTTCCAGGTATCTTATTGCAAACAAAAAGCAAAACAGTAAATTGAGACTATCGTTTCTATTAGGTGCTTTTTATAAAGTGGAAAAAACGATAATTGACAATACCATACTGTTTAATGGGAAAGATACGAGTATGACAGTGGATATTAATCCAACGAATAGATTTGAATCTGTAGTTCGTCTGGGACTGGTTTGGAAACCAAAAGATAAATACAAATTGAGAATCTATCCTCTGGTTATCTTTCCTTTTGATAAACTAAAAAATGTTGTGGAGGAAGGAGGAAACAGCGATGAGAGACTGGATTATTTTTTCTATTTCAATTCTACTCTTGAAATAGAAGTAGAAAAACGTTTTTCTGTCAATTTATTTTACCGATATTTTTATGATAATGCTCCAAGTCGTGTGTTTCTGAAGCAGTTGGATAATACATATGTGTTGTTACTGAATGAGCAACACAAAAGTAGTTTTGGTATGGGATTAAATTTTGATTTTTAGAAATATCCTTTGCGATCATAGATTTAAATTAAATTAGGAATTCAATTAAATTGTTATGGTAATCTATAATGTTACAGTAAAAATAAATCCGGAAATTGCTGATGAGTGGTTAAGCTGGATGCGGTCCCAACACATTCCCAAAGTATTGTCTACCGGAGCATTTCATAAATGCAGGTTATCCAAATTGGATTTGAAAGAAGATGATGGCATCACCTTTGTATTACAATACGATGCAATGTCACAAGACGCTTTAACTAAATACATGATCCATCAAGCACCTGCATTACAGAAAGAGCATATTGACCGCTATGCCAACCGCTTTGTTGCATTTAGAACGGTGTTAGAGGTTATTGAAGAACTTTTTCCTAAGGAAAGAGCTTCGTAAAATTTGTTAATAAGATTAATTCAAATGTGTAAATTTATTTTTCATCAGTTTACAACCCGAACTATTTTCTAGTTTCTTTTTTCTTGCCCTAATAGTTCATTTATGACCGCATTTTAGTTAATGAACTTAAGTTGATGTTTCCTAAAATAAATTGGAGTTAAGTAAATAATTAGATAAATTTGCAACATCCAAATTGGCGAAAATGAAATATTCAATATTCTTAGGCTTTATTTTAATCGTTAGTTGTAGCCCGGCCAAATATTCAATGTATGAAGTTACTGCTAATGATGTAGCCGATATTGATTTGATACTCCATAAAAATAAAACCTTCCTGATTCACTTTAAAGTTTTTGAGGATCGACCTCCAAAGAAATATAAATTTAAAGGTAAGTGG
>JAYVIT010000033.1:0-8246 GCA_043769965.1 Saprospiraceae bacterium | reverse complement strand
AACATAAATCTTTGAATAATAATACCAGAATTGAGTGTCATAAAATGAATTGAAAAAATTTAAATAAAATAAAGACCAATAATAGCTATCCGCAATAATCATTGCAGTTGGCTTTTGATTTTCATGACCGGCTTCATAACGTACATTCGGATAAGCGAGCATTTGTTCTTTAAATGAAAATAATAAATTCAAACCAAGCTCAATATCACGGTCGTCATCTCTGCCAGTTTCCCATTTTATAGAATCCCAGGACAACTCAGGCAAATCGATATTGCGCTTTTGTTCTATGTAATGTATTATAGAATCCGCGGCCAGGCAGGCTCCGTAATTTGTCCAATGAATGCCGTATTGGGAATATAATGGATATTCCGTTTTATATTTCAAGGAAAGAAAATAGGAATTAAAATCGATGCAGTTAATTCCGAGTTCTTTTACCTTTCGCATGTAAACTTCATAGTTGGTTCTTGATTTTGTGTTTTTGCAACTATCCGGAAAATATTCAGGGTAATACTGTCCTTTGCTGGCAGTCATGATGAGAATAAAAGTCTTATTGTGATTTGCAAGAGTATCTTGTATTCCCTTTAATTGCTGAAGTTTTTTTTCAATCCTTTCTTCACCTATAAAGTCCAATCCATAATAGGCAGGTATATAATTGTATTCAAAGAAATAATTTTCTTTACCTTTAATGACTTGTTTTGCATGCACCTTTCCAAATAAAGAAAATTCCAGTTGATTATTAAGTCTGATAAAAAAAGGTCTGAACCCAAACTCCTCATTAATATATTCTTCCTTTGCGATTTGAAAAGTTCCTTCCAGCCAGGAATTTGGATTTAGTGCAGGATTTTCTTTTTTTGTGATCGCGCCATGGAGTTTCTTTTCAGTTATCAAATGAAATCTACTTTGTATAATCGGCACAAACCAAAGGATCATTAGAATCCATACAAGTATTTTTTTGATATGTTCTTTGCCAAGATTCATTTTCAAAATCTAAAATAGATAAACGGATTAAAACCACTCGAACTAATCATAGAAATACAAATGAGCACCAATAGTATACTACAAAAACTCATCGTGTAATGCCTTTTTATAGTGTATAATTCAAAATATATTTTTTGCTGTAACTGCAATCCATATTTAGAAATGGTTATAAATGAAAAAATCAAAGCAAGTATTCCGTAGAAAATAAAATCTGAATCAATTTGTATTGAACTTCCAGAATGAAATGAAAACATTGTTTTTAAAAATGTTATGGCATCATTAAAATTTTCGACTCTGAAAAATACCCAGCCTATCATCACCACTAAAAATGTAATTGGAATACTAATCCATTTTCCTGTACGCTCATAAAATGTATTCAGAAAACTTCTTTCCATAACTAAAAACAAACCATGATAAGCACCCCAGATCACAAAACTCCAGGAAGCACCATGCCAAAGTCCTGATACTAAAAACACAAGCCATAAATTGAAATACAATCTAGTTGTCGAGTCAACTCTGTTTCCACCAAGTGGAATATATAAATAGTTGCGCATCCAATTGCCTAATGTAATATGCCATCTTCGCCAGAATTCTGTTATGCTTCCTGCAACATATGGGTTGTTGAAGTTTTCCGGAAATTTGAACCCAACCATTTTTCCTATACCAATAGCCATATCAGAATATCCGCTAAAATCAAAATAGATCTGAAAAGTATAAGCAATAATTCCTGCCCAGGCGATTTGACTATCTAAAGATAAATAATCCGTTGATGCAAAGACCTCATCTGCATAGACTCCGAGATGATTTGCAATAATAACTTTTTTTGCAAGTCCGATTGCAAAACGATAAAAGCCAGTCAGTCTATTCTCATTATTTTCATTCTGACTGCGATCGCTGATCTGATCTGCTAACTCGTGATATCGAATGATTGGTCCAGCAATTAACTTAGGAAATAAAATGATGTAAGTCTGATAATCCCAAAAATGATGCAGTGGCTTGTGCACCTTTCGATACACATCAACGACATAAGTGATGGTTTCAAACGTATAAAATGAAATGCCAATAGGCAGTATCAACTTGGTCCATTGAATTGCCCCTGCTCCGGTTATATGAAGTAAGGCATTTACATTCTCTATAAAAAAATTGGAATACTTAAAATAAAATAACAATCCAAGATTGATGGACAGTGATAACACCAACAAACATTTTCTCCGAAACGCATTCTCAGACGCATCCATCCATTTCACCAGATGAAAATCCACAAACGTGGTTGCCAGAATGACAAAAATAAATTTTGGAGCGCCCCAACTATAAAAGAAAATACTGAAAACAAGTATGACTATATTCTTATAAGACTTTCCAACCAGATAATAGCACAGCAGAAATAAGGGAAGAAAATAAAGAAGAAAAACGATGCTGCTGAAAACCATAAAAACAATTACGAATACAAGTTATGAATTACGAATTGGAAAATCATTGATAACAAGAGTTATGTAAAAAATCTTTGATTGAGTTACAGGGAATTTTTTATAGATATATTTTATTATTCAGAATTATTCAAGCCCTCCAAGCTTGGTATTAAAAAATCCAAATTATTGACTTAAAAAATTCTTTCATTTTTTCATTCTTTCATTGCTTAATTCTTTCATTTTCTTTCCCTCCCAGACAAATCACCCACTCTCCAACAATTTTTTCGGTTTTCAATAGCTCTTTGATTTCTGAAAGACTGCCAGGAAAATATTTTTCGAAGAGTTTGGAAATTTCTTTTGCAAAACAAGCTTGCCGGTTTTCACCAAAATGTTCTATCAATTCATCGACGCATTTTAAAAGGCGATGTGGAGATTCATACAAGATTGATGTACAATTTAATTCAGCCAACCATTTGAGTTGTGTTGATCTACCTTTTTTCTGTGGTAGAAATCCATTGAAGAAAAATTTATCACAAGGCAAACCGGATGCAACCAATGCTGGCACAAATGCTGTAGCTCCAGGCAAAGCAACAACCGGTATATTTTCTTTTCTACAAGATCTCACCAATAGATATGCAGGATCCGAAATTCCAGGAGTCCCTGCATCAGTCACTAATGCAATGGAAAGTCCTGATTTCAATTTATCGACTATCGTTTGCAAGGAGCGGTGTTCATTATTGCTATGAAAACTTTTCAAGGAATTGTCAATATTGAAATGCAGCAACAACTTATTGCTCACTCTCGTGTCTTCTGCTAAAATCAAATCTACAGAACTCAAAATACCCAATGCTCTTGGAGTCATATCTGATAGATTGCCAATCGGAGTAGGCACGAGATACAGACAAGGTTTTTCTTCGCGGGTATTTTTCATCACGAAAAAACGGACATGAAATTCATTATTGTTCTAGTACTGTATAAGAATACGATTCCGTAATCTGATTGGTCAGCAGTTTTTTACAACTGTCTTCGATAATTTCTTTTGCAGATGATTCATCAACAGCTTCCAGTTGTACTTCGATATGTTTACCTATCCGGACATCCTTAATGCCATTGATATTCAAATGATGCATGTTTTTCGCAACGGTCTTACCTTGTGGATCGAGTAACTCTTTGTGAGGCATGATGTCAATTCTGGCTTTGTATATTTTCATGTTGTAGGTATTTTGCGTTGATAAAATTGTAGAAACAAACTGGATGCAATATGGATCAATATCACCAGACTCAAAACAGTCAGTCCAATCCAGTATGCACTTATCAATGAAATAATTTCTATGACGAGCACTATTGCATATTTATTTAACCACTCTTTATTAAGATGAATTTTCAATATTTTCCATTGACTAATCATCAGATAAGAGAACAATAAAATAATTCCTATAAAAATAAATGGATCAAAAATGAATTCGTTCATTGCAAAATCCGATTGTTTGAGTTGTAAAATTCCACAAAAGAAAAGTGCATTCGCAGGTACTGGTAGTCCTGTAAAAAAAATATCTTTACCTGTACTGTTAACATTAAACCTCGCCAGTCTGAATGCAGCAGATAGTGCCAACACAAAGGCAAGATAAGGCAATAGTATAATTTCAGGTTTGATGGATTGCAATATGTAAAAGCAAATCATACCAGGTACAACCCCAAACGTCACTACATCAGATAAAGAATCCAATTGTCCTCCTAATGCGCTTTCCTGATTCATTTTCCGGGCAACAAAACCATCCAGGAAATCAACAATGGCTGCAAACAAGACAAATAAGATGCACTGAGTTGCATTACCCTGATTGAGGCTCACTATGGCGCAACAACCGAAAAAAAGGTTGGTAACTGTCAATACATTGGGCAGGTTGATCATCCTTATAAATATGATGCACAAAAGTAATGGATATGACTGTGACTATGAAGCCGAAAGAAAGCATATCTGGACTTGATCGTATTTTTTATAATTTTGACTCACTTTCAGCCCTTTTTTCTTAACTATTTGATGACTAAAGGTGTCTTAATTACCTGGATAAGCGTTAATAGCAGATAAATTCTTCAAATGAATACCGTTTTCTACCTAATAGTCTTTGTTTTTTCTTTTGTCGCAGTGGGATTTGCCCAACCTACAAATGACAATTGTAACAGCCCGATCAATATTCCTGATGTTACAAATTACTGTAGCAAAGTTGCTGAATACACTATTGTGAATGGAACTCCTTCAGGATATGGTCCTGCCACTTGTTGGCCCAATACAAACAATGATGTTTGGTTCAGATTTAGGGCTTTTTTTACCGATGTTAGTATAACCATCATTGGAAACAATACCGGAGGAACCAAAGGAGGTACTTTGCTCAGGCCTATGGGTGCATTATATAAAGGCGTTTGCGGAGGCACCATTGCTGAACTTAAATGCGGAGTTGACAATAGTGCTCAGGGGATTTTAAATATTTATCATGGTGGACTGATTATAGGTGCTGATTATTTGATCCGGATTGATGGTGTAAACAATACCATGGGTACCTTCCAATTGTGCATTAATAATTTTAATCCTCCGGCAAAAGCTGAACAAGACTGTATTAGTGCGACAGTGCTGTGCGATAAGTCATCATTTGTGGTTCAAAAAATAAGTGGTTGTGGAACAAATTGTGACGAAGCAAATAATTCATGTCTTGGAGATAATACTAACTCAACATCTGAATCTTCTTCAGTCTGGTACACCTGGACAGCTGCCAATGATGGGACCTTGACCTTTACCTTACGACCATTGAATCCATCTGATGATATCGATTTTGCAGTTTATGAATTACCCAACGGAATCCATAATCCATGCACAAATAAAATTGTCTTGAGATGCAATGCCACTGCTCCGCCATGTGCAGGTCCAACCGGATTGGATACGATCGATACAGATATCACTGAAGATTTAAATTGTAATAGTGGAGAAAATGGATTTTGCAAATACATCGACATGATACAGGGCAGAGCCTATGCTATTGTCATCAATAATTTTACAAATACAGGTATCGGCTTTTCTGTTCAATGGGGAGGCACCGGAGAATTTGCAAGTCCGATTGCAAATTTTGGAGTTGATCCACCAAGTGGCTTGAAATGTGAAACTGACTTTACAGTTATAGATTCATCAAAAACGTCTGCAGGAATCAGTATCGTTCGTTACACCTGGAATTTTGGTAAGGATGCTATCCCGCAAACAGGCAATGGCAATCAACCACATACAGTACGATATAATTCCTTCGGTGAAAAATTTGTTGCCCTTACTATTGTATCCAGTAATGGATGTCAAATTACAGAAATCAGAAGAGTGGATGTCCAGCCATGTTGTGAAGATCTTCCAACACTTCGCATCAGTATTGACAGCATGCGCAATTTATCCTGTTTCAATTCCAATGATGGAATGATTGCTGTAAATGGAAACCAGGGATCTCCATTTGATGAAGATATTAATGGAGTAAAAACTTTCTATTATCAATATAGTCTCGATGGACAGGAATTTACTTCAATAAATCTTTTTAATAATCTTTCCGCAGGTAAGCACACCATTTTCATTCAGGACAGGAAAGGTTGCGTGGATAGCATGGACGTAATTATTACTGAACCTCCGGAAGTTATTGCAAATGCAGGTGTAGATTTAGAAATTGATTTAGGTGATTTTATAGACTTAAATGCAAATGCGAGTCCTCAAAATTTTTACACGTATAATTGGTATCGCGGAGATAGTATTGAATGTAAAACCTGTCAAAATACCAGGGCACTTCCATTCAATGATGGATTTTATTCCGTGCAAACTACGAATGACAATGGTTGCATAGGATTGGATTCCATTTTTGTGAGAGTGCGAAAAAATTATCTTGTATATCCTCCCAATGTGTTTTCACCTAATGGTGATAATATCAATGACATCTTTAGTGTAATTGGTAGTAAGTCTTTAGCGAGCATCGATCAATTGCAAATTTTTGATCGCTGGGGAAATCTTTTATATGAAGGTAGAAATCTATTACCTGGCAGCGGCGCAGGATGGAATGGACGATCCGGCGAACAGCCCTGTAATCCTGGCGTATATGTGTATGTGGTGAAAGCAAAATTTATAGATGGGCACACCGAATCTATAAGCGGAGATATTACTTTGACGAGATGAAAATAATAATCGCTTCACTACTCTTTTTCTGTTTTATTCATTTTCAATGCAAAGATGACAAAAATCTAATGTCAGATGATGAAGCATCTCAATGGATCAACAAAGAAATGCTGAGAAACATCAACCTGACTTATAGTGATTCCGCAAAAATAGAAATCCGCATCATTGCACCACAAATGATTCGCTATACAGAAAAACAAGAATTGAAAGAAGAATTTCCAATTGGATTCCAGGCCTTTTTTTATGGAGAACATAATGAATTATTAAATACTCTGGCGTCAAAATATGCAATGCGCATCCGGAAAGAAGGTAAGACGTATATGAAAGACAGTGTAACATTTACTACTACTAATAAAGAAATTCTAAAAACTTCCGAACTCATCTGGGATGAAGTCAATGGAAGAATTTCTACAGATAAGTTTGTGCGCATCATCCGCAAAAATGAAATGCTGCAAGGTTACGGATTCGAAACCGACCAGAATTTTAAAGCTGGTACTATAAAATCTGTAGACGCGATTATTCCTTCGGAAAAACTTTATAAGGAGGAAAAATAACTGACCGCCGACCATTGACCACCGACGGCCGACAATTATAGTAGATAGTTGGCAGTTGGCAGTTAAAAAGTTTAGTCATTAAATTCATTTTATCATATCACATCCTTAATTACTAAATCTCTATTTATTTACTTTATTAACTGCCAGCTGAAAACTGTTAACTGAAAACTTTCCCAATTCGTAATTCGTAATTTTTAATTCGTAACTTTGCATTTATAATGATCATCACCTATATCATCTTCTTCCTCCTACTCAGCGCACTGTTCTCTGGTGCTGAGATTGCATTTATTACTGCAAATAAACTGGCAGTTGAGATCAAAAAGAGCAGGGGAAGTGGAAGCGGTTCGATTTTATCTTCATTTTTTGAAAGACCAGATGATTTCATAGCTACATTACTGGTTGGTAGCAATATATCAATAGTGGTGCTTACCTATTTGTTGACCGATGCTTTGTATTCACCATTATCAACTCTGAATTTAAGTCTTGGCTTAACAATTTTTTTAAACACATTAATTGTTACTCTAATCATTCTGATTTTTGCAGAATTTTTACCAAAAGCATTTTTCAGATTATATTCCAATAGTTATTTACAATATACTGCTTATCCTCTTTTGTTTTTTTACAAATTGTTTTACATTCCATCAAGGGCTTTATCCAAAGCAGCAAATTTTGTTATAACAAAATTACTTAAGCAACCCATTTCCAAAGTACGTGCAAGATTCAGTTTAATCGATCTTGAAAATTATTTACATGGCCCAATCAAATTATCTGAAGAAGAAATTGATGCAGACATTTTTAAAAATGCACTCAACCTGCGTCAAATCAGAGTAATCGAATGCATGGTGCCAAGAAATGAAATGGTTTATGTGGATATCCATGATCCAATAGAAGATCTCACAAAAGCTTTCTCCGAATCCAAATTATCCAGAATCATTGTAGTTGATGGGGATATTGATAACGTGATGGGATACATTCACCATCAACAAATGTTCAAGGACCCAAAAGATATTAAGCCTATAGTCATGGACATGCCTTTTGTTCCTGAAACACAAAATGTATATGACCTGATGCTGCGTATGAATAAACTTCGTTTATCCATCGCCTGTGTAGTTGATG
>JAYVIT010000032.1:0-2452 GCA_043769965.1 Saprospiraceae bacterium | reverse complement strand
TAAAATATGCATTGACCATTCCTAAAAGGAACAATATAAAAATCGGCAATCCTACATTGAGCCATTGCCAGAATGATTTCTCATTTTCAATCTTAACCTGATCTAACAATCGAATTTTGTATTGCTTTGATCTGGCTTCCAAAATGTTTTGATTATTCGTAAGGTATTCAATGGCATTCATAAAAAACTCTTTATTGCCATTGTAAGCTATTTTTTCAAATTTATTAAAACCAATATTGGAAATTTTTTCGGTTTGTTCATCAAAATAATTTCTGATCACATCTCCATCAGCAACTACAATCATTTTTGTAAGTGGACTTTGGGATTTGAATTCCATATTTATTGCTTTTAGCGATTCGCTCATAGTCTCGTCCAATCTGTTTTCATAACACGATGAAAAATTACCTTCCAACAAAATCCCCATGATCAAATTCGGCTTATTAAATTTGGTTGGATCTGGTTTATAACGCAGGATATCAAATCCAACTTTAGCAGGAGCTAGTTGAAACCTGCTGTATTGGGAAGAAAGTATAAGTGGTATTTTATTTACCGCATACTTGGTTTTAAGCGTATCCATGCTCGATGGAAAATCAAGAAGAATTCGGTCAATGTTATTTACAACAGGATGATTCGATAATGGCGCAGGTATAGGAAAATAATACCAGGGGAATAATTCGATCTGTGGTTTATCTCCAAGTTTACCAATAACTTGAGCGATTTTTGCACATTCCAGATCCAATACCAAATTGGATTGAATTCGAATTCCATATTTGAAAAACAAATCCGATAAATTCAAGTCCAATGGTTCCGGTATATACTCATTTCGGATTGCCAGACTATCAATGTTCATTTTCATTCCATCAACAAACCACAATATCTTTCCACCATTCATGAGATATTGGTCCAAAATAAATTTATTTCGTTCTGAAAAAGGTGTCACCGGTTTTGCAACAATAATGGCTTTAACATCTTGCTTAATTTGATAAACACTGTCCAAATTAATTCTTGAAACATTGTAAAATGGTCTCAATAGAATCTCGATGGTCTTTGTTTGCTGCCTGGACAACTCCCCATTGGAAGTTGTAAGGAGTATACTTTTCCGTTCAACATGCAAAAGCTTGTCGATGGCACTTGTAAATTTATATTCTAACTGGGAGATGCTATTGCTTAGATTTTGTTCCTGATCAAGTTCGGGAAGGTTCTCTAATAAGCTCACTGCAACTTTACGCTCTCCAAAATTGAATACAGCATACGGATAAATTAATTGTTCCGAATTCTCTGTTCCAGATCGCACTTTCAGATTTACCGGAACTAATCCATCTTTTGATAAATTTTCCCTTGTACTATTCATTTCTTCGATAGTACCAACATTGGGATTTTCAAAAGAATATTCGATATAACCATTTTCAGATTTAAATTGATCGAGCAAAGCCTTAGTACTTTCCTGCAATCTTTTAAACCCTGCAGGAAAATCTCCTTCCAGCAATACGCGTATATAAACTACATCAGGAACATTTCTGATGGTATTTAAACTTGCTTTGGTTAAAGTGAATTTTTTATCTTCTGTTAAATCTAAAGAAAAATTAAAAAATGAAATAACCACATTTATAAATATGACAATGCCCAGTACTAAAATAATACGGACAGGGCCTTCCAGATTTTTCAATTTCTTGATCATTAAAATTTTCTACTTTTTAATGATTCAATGGTGAGAAATAAAAAAAAGAACGTGATGGAAATAAAATAAATGACATCTTTCAAATCTACAAGTCCTTTGCTCAATGAATTGTAATGGTAGTCCATTCCAATTCGCTGAACGATATCATCCGTCTTGCCAAAAAATACCGGCAATTTTGATATAAATAAAAATCCAAAATAGAAAATATAACAAAGCGATAAGGAAGACAAAAATGCAACGATCTGGTTTTTGAATAGTGTAGAACAAAAAATACCGATTGAAGTAAATGCTGCTGCCAACATGAAAAGTCCAATATACGATCCCATCACAGATCCGACATCAATATTTCCTTTCGGTGATCCCAACTGATATACCGAATAAAAATAAAGCGAGGAAGGAATCAATGCAATACAAACTAATGCCAGGCACGCCATAAATTTTCCTGCAACGATATCCAATTCGCGTATGGGTTTTGTGAGTAGGATTTCTATTGTTCCATTTTGGATCTCTTCAGAAAAAGATCGCATGGTGATTGCTGGTATTAAAAAAAGAAAGATCATTGGTGATAATGAAAATAGTTGATCCAGGCTGGCATAATTATAATTCAATAAACTAAAATCCGGAAAAACCCACATCATCAAACCCAATAACAAAACAAATATGCCAATCACAACATATCCGATCAGACTACTGAAAAAACTTTGTATTTCTTTAATAAACAAAGCACCCATTATTCAATATTTTTAGTTAACTCATTGAATGCTTCTTCTACGC
>JAYVIT010000031.1:0-3486 GCA_043769965.1 Saprospiraceae bacterium | reverse complement strand
CTCTTCCCAAAAGGATGAAAACAAGGCTTCATAAGCATTTGCTTGTGCTATGTGATTGATCTGGCGACTTTCAATTTGATTTTCAATTTCCCAGGTTTTACCGGCGCAGCCATCAACACTGAGATAACCAAATTCTGTAAAGAGAATTTTCTTTTTTGTTTTTTCTGAAAAAGATTCCAGCTCTCGAATAATTTTTTGCCACTCAACAGTAAGTTGTTCGATCGTAGGAGTTGTATCATCAATCAACGGAAAATATGCACTAATCCCAATGTAATCCAGATCATCCCAAAATGGAATATCGCGATAGTTGTTCCAGGTAGAACAATAACTCAGTTTTCCAGAATACATGGATTTAATTTCTGCAATTAGCTTTCTGAAAAAAGCTTCTCTTTTTACAGCAGCGATATTGTATTCCGTTGCAATACAAATCATATCTACTTGTAACTCTGCTGCGATTTTGACATTTTGTAAAATATACTTTTTATAATCATCTTCCCATCGTTTCCATTCTTCTTCAGTCTTGAAATCCATATTTCCAACCCAGTGATCATGTATCCATACCTGCGGTTTAAGCATGATGTGCAGCCCCGCTGCCTTTGCAAGTTGGATACTTTCCCGAATACCTTCAGATGTCTCACCCCACCATTGGCCGCCAGCAATTTCAAAATGCACTTCCGGTTTTCCTTTTCGAGAAAATGCATAAGGAATAATGGCAACCCAATTGGCATTTGTCTTTTTAATTGCATTCATGGGATCGATTGGAAATGGCTTGGGTGGTGCTACCATAGTGATGCCTTTGATTTTATCTAAATTTCTGCCTAAAATTCCAAAGCCACTATTAAAATAAAATAGTAAAATAAAAAGGATACAGAGTGAAGTAGAAATAAGGTATTTCAATGGTTTTTGTTTCAAAGATAATTGAGTCATAAGAGGAAACAAATTTTTATATTACTTTAGATTTGCAAAATAAATACAAATGATTTTTAAAAATTTAGGATTTAATCGGATCAGTATGCAAATTGATTTTAATTACTTAACTGGTTTGTCAATTCAAATAAAATAATTGATGCTCTTCAGGCAATCCTACTTTCAAAACGAAGACGTACTTTTCATCGCAAAAGATTTGCTCGGCAAAATACTTTTGACTGAAATCAATGGAATAATCACCAGCGGAATCATTGTAGAAACCGAAGCCTACAAAGCTCCGGAAGACAAGGCCTCTCATGCATACAATAACCGGATTACAGAGAGAACAAAAACCATGTTTCTGCCAGGTGGTCATGCATATGTTTACTTATGCTATGGTATTCATGACATGTTTAATGTGGTAACTGCAAAAAATGGAATGGCACATGCTGTATTGATTCGTGCTATTGAACCGCTTAAAGGCTTAGAAGAAATGTTAGAGCGAAAGAAAATGTCAAACTTAAAACCCAATATCACCAAAGGTCCCGGCAGTCTTACCAAAGCATTGGGCATCACAAGAAAACAAAATGAATGTACATTGTATGATCCCAAAAGTCCTATTAGAATCTATGATGAGAATATCAATTACACTTCAGATCAAATCGGAATCTCAAAACGAATTGGTGTAGCTTATGCAGAAGAATCAGCTGATTGGCCGTTCCGGTTTTTTGTAAAAGAAAATGTGTATGTAAGTGGGAAAATAGCTAAGAGTTAGGAGATGAATGAACAATGAAATATTATTTATTTAACCTTAATCGCGACTAACTGCAAACAGCTAACATTCTTCATCTCTTAGCTCCTATCTTATAGCTCATAGCTTCTTCAAGCTTCTTTCTCCGGTTCTTTCTCGACAATTGGTTTTTCATCAGAAACATGTTGACCACTGTGTGGTGTAGGTTCAGATGATTTGTCTTTGTGGAATGGGGATGGACCTATTAATCGTTCGACATCAGATTTATGCAGTACTTCTTTTTTCAATAATTCCTGTGCAAGAATTTCGAGTTCATTTCTTTTTTCTCTCAATAATTCCTGCGCTCTTGCATATTGTGATTCAATCAGTATTCTGACTTCTTCGTCCATGATGCGTGCAGTCTCATCGCTATACGGTCTCTGAAATGCTTCCTGTGATAATCCGAAATAAGAAACGTTACCTACTTTTTCATTCAATCCGAAAACACTGACCATGCTGTATGCCATTTTGGTGACATAATCCAAATCACTTTGTGCTCCAGTTGAAACTTTATCGAAGACAATGCGCTCAGAAGCACGACCACCCATAGTCATGCACATTCTATCCAATAATGCTTCAGTTCTTGTAATGTATTCTTCTTTTGGTAAATACTGAGCGTAACCTAAGGTCCCCAATCCACGGGGTACTATAGTTACTTTCACTAACGGAGAAGCAAATTTTAAATACCAGCCGATGATTGCATGTCCTGCTTCATGATAGGCGATGACTTCTTTTTCTTCCGGTGAAATAAGTTTGTTCTTTTTTTCCAATCCACCAATCACTCTATCCAAAGCATAGTTGAAATCGTCTATGTCAATTTCTTTTTTATCTCTTCTTGCTGCTACCAATGCAGCTTCATTACAAATGTTGGCGATGTCAGCACCAGCAAAACCCGGAGTCATTTCTGCGAGTGCTTCCGGAGTTACATTAATTGATAATTTAAGCACTTTTAAATGGACCTTGAAAATTTCTGCACGTCCTTTTAGATCAGGAGGATCAATTCCTATCTGACGATCAAAACGACCTGGTCTCAGTAGTGCCGGATCTAGTACATCGGGTCTGTTCGTTGCGGCCATAAGAATCACGCCTGCGTCCGTACTAAAACCATCCATCTCAACCAATAATTGATTTAAAGTATTTTCTCTTTCATCATTGCCACCTTGTAACGTATTTCTTCCTCTTGCACGACCAACAGCATCAATTTCATCAATAAAGACAATACACGGAGCTTTCTCCCTGGCCTGACGGAATAAATCTCTTACTCTTGAAGCTCCGACTCCGACAAACATTTCCACAAAATCAGAACCTGAAATTGTAAAGAACGGAACTTCTGCTTCTCCGGCTACTGCTTTTGCTAGTAATGTTTTACCGGTACCAGGAGGACCAACCAGGAGAACTCCTTTAGGTATTTTTCCTCCCAGAGCTGTATATTTTTTAGGATTTTTAAGAAAATCAACAACCTCCATGACTTCTTCTTTGGCTTCTTCAAGTCCGGCTACATCAGCGAATGTGACATTTGTGTTTTGGTTTTTTTCAAACAGCGTTGCTTTTGATTTTCCAATATTGAAAATTTGTGCACCTGGACCTGAACCTCCTCCACCAACACGTCGCATTAAAAACATCCATATGGCCAATATGATAATGAAGGGAACAATAAACGTAAGTATGGGTCCTAACCAATTTTGTCTTTCTTCATAACTGATGTTAATCTTATTACCTAAATGATCATTTATCTTATCAATTTTTTCAGAAAATTTTTCGGGTGGTCCTATATTAAAAGTATAATTAGA
>JAYVIT010000030.1:0-4058 GCA_043769965.1 Saprospiraceae bacterium | reverse complement strand
TGCAATTATCAGATCGGTTATAGATACTGCTATTAAACAACAGAAGAATGTTTTTCAGGTATTAAAGAATATTGCTAACTTATGCCCTGAGTAGTTACGTAATTTTTAATTTTTAATTTTTAATTTTTAATTCCTAAAGTTGTCTTAAAAAAGCAACAATATCTTTTTTCTCCTGGCTGTTTAATTGCGTTTGTTGTATGAGGTTAAAAAATTCTACTACATCTTCCAAGGTAAATAATCGTCCATCGTGTAAATACGGTGGGGAGTCTTTTATACCTCTTAAAGGAAATGTTTTAATTGGACCTTCAGCATGAATAAATTGACCGTTTATTGTTTGAGATTTATAAAATCGTTCTACTTGTAGATCATGCATTAAATTATCCGTATAAAATGGAGGAGCATGACAACTTGCACATTTGGCTTTTCCCATAAACAAAGCTTGCCCTCTCAATTCTGAATCAGTTGCTTTCTTTGAATCTAGTTGACCATAAATATCCAATTTAGCTGCAGGTGGAAAATCGAGTAATTCTTCAAACTCTGCCATGAATTGAACCTGGCTACCTCTTTCAAGAATGTTTGCTCCTTTTTTAGATGCCAGTAAGTGGTCACCATCAAAGTAAGCAGCACGTTGTTCGAATTCAGTAAAATCTTCTACCGTCTTAAGCGCTCTTTGCGAACCAAAAAGTTGTTGCACATAAACTCCGCGAAGGGTTGGAGTTTCAATTCTGTTTCGATTTGCCTGCGGACGAATATCACCTACCAAATGAATTGCTGCAGAAGTATGACCATTCACATGGCAATCAAAACAACTTACTCCTAAACTTGGCTTTTCCGTTTTACGATCTGCAGTTGAATTAAATTGTTGCTGAGGAAATTGCGTGACCAATAGACGCAATCCTTCCAATTGTTTTGGATTTAATAATCCATTGAAAAGATCATAAAAATTATCAATTGTTATCATTTTGCCCTGTGAGACATCTCCCAATTCTTTATGTGTTGTCAAAAAGATTGCTGGTGGAAATTCTGGTAGAAAATGATCCGGAATATCAAAGTCAAGATCAAATCGTTGTAGCCTGGCAAGCTCTTTAATTTCGAGTGGTTGAAAAATCATTCCTCCCACAGGATGATTAGGATGAGGTAATGGAAGGTATGGAAATATTCCTTTTTGTTTAATTTCATCCGGTGTCATTGCGCCGAGTTGATCCCAATTGACACCTTTCAGTTTTGCAGTAGGACCCACAGGCAATGGCTTTCCTCTGGACATTGTAACATCAGTAGTTACTTTTTTTGAAAGATCATATCGCTCTCTCAACAAATCCATTTGCCTCTTCATTATTTCATCTTTCTGAATCTTATCCTTTGCAAATACCTTTTCAAATGGCTCTTCAATTGATGGAGAATAACTGGATTCTTTTTTCTCCTGTGACTTTTCAGAAATCTGAGCCATAAAAATTGTAGCCGTTAGTATAAAAAACATAACGATGATGATGTATTTATTTTCAAGCAGTATTTTCATTTGACAATTGTTTTAAAATTTAATTAGAGCGATTCTTATTACTTTAACTCAAAATGATTCTTTTATAATCGATTTCCTATTTACTTTTAAATTTGTTAATTGCTTAACAACTGCATTCATCATTGGAGGTGGCCCGCATACATAAAATAATTTATTCATCCCACCGGCATATGCTTTGAGAAAATTTTCTGAAATTTGACCGTTTGCATAGCCTATAACTTTATCCTCAGATAAAATATTAATAAAATTATCTCCAAGTAATTTTTTAAATTCTTGTTCATGTATGATATCAACCTTTGTTTTATTTGCAAAAATGAGTTTGTTGTTAGCGATTTCATGAATTGAATCAAGATACCGGAAAATAGAAATGAATGGCGTAACACCTGCGCCTCCGGCTATAAATACCCCTTCACCTTTGTAACCGATATCACCAAAAACATCATGCAATATCAATTCCTCATTTTTTTTAAGCGAAAGAAATTGTTTAGTAACTCCATTATGTAAAGGATAGGTTTTTATTGTGAACTCGAGATAATCCTTGTCAGGCAAACATGTGAACGTAAAAGGCCTTTTTTTATCTTTCCAATCTTTTTTATTTATAGATACATCTGTTGCCTGCCCCGGCCTAAAAGTGTACTCTTTTGGTTTTTCGGTACGGATCTGCAACACATCATGTGTTATTTTATCGATTGATATTATTTTAACCGCGCAATTTTTCATTGTATTTTTATGAACTGATCATTTCAAATTACGAACATCACTCAGTTTGTTTTATGCGTGTAAACTCTAATAAACTTAAATGCATGCATGGAACTATGTAGATGAGGTAAGCACATTATTGAAATTCAATAAAAGTTGTCAGTGCGATAGTAAGTAAAATAGAAAAACATAACTCCAAACTTTAATTAAAGATGAGTCCGTTTGCTATAGGTTATATTACACAATTTTGGAAAAGAGTTACATATTTCACAGGTAAGAAGTGAATAGTAAAATGGAAGGCGTAAAATGAAAGATGTTAAAATGAATGCTAATTTTTTAAATTTCATCTTATCTATTGTCAATTATACCTTGAGAACAGCCAACTTTGAACTGTTAATGGCAAGAGATCAGTGTTCACTTAACAATAGCGCTATTCCTTTCCTTAGACTTTAAGCATTTTTCGTACTATTAAAAATCTGCTTGTGATCGAAATAAAAATAAAGATCATAAATAAAGTGTATCATTACATGATATAAATTGTTATTGCTCATTGTATTTTGAGTCATGAATCATTACAAATTTACTCTCGTCTACATTTTTTAAAGGACTTCAATGAAAATCTTCCATTTGAAAGGAAAACTCCAAATTGCTTTTTCATTTAAAAAATGCTTTTTAAGATGTTTAAATAATTACCATGAAGCCTGAACTATACGTTCCTCTTAAGATCCTGTTAGCAGATGACGATACTGACGACTGTTTTTTCTTTAGTAAAGCATTAAAGGAAATACCTTTAGCAACTCATCTTACAACTGTTCATAATGGAGAACAACTCATGAATTACCTTATTGATGATAACGAAAATCTTCCTGATCTTCTATTTCTGGATCTTAGCATGCCCCGTAAAACAGGGTTCGAGTGTTTAACCGAGATAAAAGAAAACGAAAAATTGAAAGATCTTACTGTAATCGTGCTTACAACATCTTTTGGCCGGGGTATAGATTACGAACAAAATTTGATAAACACCCTCAGCAATATTGGAGCACATGAATACATTCGCAAGCCCGGAGATTTTGAACAACTCAAACAGATCATTCACAATATCCTAATTATAGCACTAAAAAATAGATCAACTAAAAGGAAAGAGATAAATTTTTGATCGATGGAATAAAAATGGTGGAAAAGATTTCAAAACAGATAATTAATTAAATCTTGTAACACATGAATTTAAAACAATTGAATATACTACTTGCAGATGACGATTTCGACGATTGTCTCTTCTTTAAACAAGCAATAGAAGAATTGTCAATATCCGCTCACCTTAAAATCGTGCATGACGGAGACCATTTGATGAATTACCTTTCTGAAAACTCTGAACATCTTCCTCATGTCCTTTTTCTTGACATTAATATGCCCCGTAAAAATGGCATAGAATGTTTAACTGAAATAAGAAGTGATAAGAAGTTGAAAGACCTTCCTGTGATTATGTTTTCTACATCCAACTCGTGGGATACGATTGACTTGCTCTTCAAGAGTGGAGCGCATGTGTACATTCACAAGCCAAGTGATTTTGCACAACTCAAACAAGTCATTCACCATGCGATTCCAATAGCAGCAGAAAAAATCTTTTCAAATAGCCCCTTAAAATATATCCTAAACGCATCAAATAACACCAGACCGAAATAATTTAAACCATAAGAAAATAAAGAATGGCAAAACGTAAAATCGCGAATGCAATTCAAAAATACTGAATTAGGCATCTAAAATACGAAATAAATGCTTAACTTAGAGCTACTTAAAAATTAAATATGGAAAAAAAGTTTGAGAGCTTAAGCATTTTTGAATT
>JAYVIT010000029.1:0-2871 GCA_043769965.1 Saprospiraceae bacterium | reverse complement strand
CAGAAAATGAATTGCAACTTTTAATAGAGTTTATCAAAAAACCATCTGCCTGATAATCCTTAATGTAATCAGCAAGTAAATTGACTCGTTGTGGTAAATTCAAATTTGTATAACATCCCATGCAATACTTGGCTAAACTTTCTAGCGGTTCATTTGGATCGTGACGGAAACCAAGATCATATACACCACCTACTTTTGTGTAAGAAGAAGCAACGATTACTGCTCCCATGTCGTAAAATATTTTCCAGAATTCACGGAAATTAGTCCAGTTAGGAGGGCCTTCAACAACTAACCGGAATTTTTCTTCTTTGAGTTCGCCTTCGGGAGTAATTGGACCTAACCCGAGTTTTATTCTTTCTTGTACCTCATCGTACAATTGCGTATAATAGTCAACCGCCTCATCTGTTCCTCTGAATGCAGTAAAGATGGGTCCTATGTAATATACTCCTGCGAAATAGGCATCAATCGGAGAGGGTTTATGTTTTGCTGATTCTAAAATTTTAACCAATAAATCTTCTGATTGTGCTGATTTCGCAAGCATGTTTGCCAAACGGGAAATGTTGAATTTCTTTCCAGAAACCTTTTCCATTTTAGGAATTACTTCTTCTTTCATTTGCTTGACCATATACTCGATCTGATCTTGTGTGATGTGGCCATCTTCCTGATATGGAGTATGAAGCATAGCAATTGGAACGCCAGGATACAAGCGTTCTAAATTTTCAAACCACTTCATAAATGTGAAACATCCGGTGTAACTTAGTAAAAGCAAATCAGGAGGGGGAAGTGTTTCTCCTGTTGGACCGATGTTTCCTTTTAGCATCATTCCGATATCACACTTCACATAAGTGCATACATCTTCACTGAATCCTAATTTTTCTGCTTCGCGAATGTATTCGGCAGATTTTTTTCGCATGCCGGATTGTAACGCATTGATTTCAGGATATACGGGCAACATATCAAAAGACAAAATCAACTCTGTTAAATTCCCTGGAACAAAGGTGTAAACTACTTTCTTTCCAGTTTCTTTGGTATTGCTAAGTTCCTTAAATAGTTTAGCAAGCATGTCTTTTTGAATGACCATACTGTTTTCTTTAATCGCTTCTTTTGGATTTGCCATTTAGTTTTCGATTTTATCTAAAATAATTTATTTTTATTAATTCAAAATGAATGATATTATGCCCAAAGTTTTATTGAATCTGAAAAGGTGCCGGCTTGTTCTTTAATAACTTTAAATTGTCCTGTATTTTCGTGATATTGAAAATTGATATTTGGAATTCCAGCCGCATCACATTCACTTTGCAAAACGGGTCTGTCGAGTAAAGCTGGATCGCAAAAGCTGGCCGCACTAAAAATGACACCTTCAGCATTTCTTCTTTTAATCAACTCCACTAACTTTTTTCCCTTAGAATTATTCATATCATAAATTGCTGATGAGAAAGTGCTCTTTGTAAGATAAGCGGTTACCAAAGCATCCAGGGGATCATTTGTGTTATCTTCAACATCTTCCTGAATCCATCTGGAGCCAAGCATGAAGTCATCATCCACGATATAACAACCAGCCAATTCGATAGATTTTATTAGGCCAATTGGTGGTTGTTCACAGAAAGAACCGGAAATGACGACACGAATATTATCCATCGGTTCTCCTTGTTCTTCATGGATGTGCTCAATAACTTCTTCAAGTATCTGATTATGTGTTTCTACAGGAATTACTAATCCAGCACGAAGAATATGATATGTATCTACTGCAGATAATCTCCAGGGAAACTCCTGGCGTATATTGTAAATCTCCTCAATTAAATTTCTGTTTTTATTAAAGAGTTTTATTGATTGATTGAGCTTTTCATTACTTAGCGTAGCTCCATTTACTTTATAAATGTCATCAATAATTTTCTGTAACTCCTGACGGTAAAAAATACCGCCTATGGCTGAATCAAAATTTTGAGGATAATCAAAGTAGCGTTGGAATTTTCCTTTCTCAGCAAGTTTAAACATGCCTGATAGGTTTCGGACGCAATCACAAATAGCAGGAAAAATAAAACCATCAAATTTTTCCAAACTACTATCAAGCGCCATTTCAACAATTCCTCTTGGGAGATGACAGATATACGATTGATAGTAAGCATCACCTTTAATGATTTGTTTTCGGTCACCAGTACCTAGAATGCCTACCGCCAAACCATTTAATGCATGGACTATTTCTCTTGGAAAATATATTGGAAGATATCCGACCAATACGCGATTGTCTTGCTCATCCTTCCAATTTTTTGCATGCGTAAAATGAAGGTCGAATGCTAATTCGCTGCAATTATTGATAATTTCACTTAGTTGTTTCATTGAATTGAAATGTTTTAGATAAATTCTCAAGTTCTCCTTTACGCGAGAGCCCGAGGTCGGTATCCTGGTCTATACAACTATAATAGAGTTTTTCTAATTCGTCTTTACTAAATAAGTTATCCACCATGGGAAACAGCTCGTCATTTTCTATTGCTATGTGATCCCTGAGCGCTTGGATGTATGTTTCAAAAATCCTTTGCACAGTAACATAGTCTTTTATTTCTAATGCTTTCCGGATGTTTTGCAGCAGGTCTCTAAAAAACTCATGTTGCTCTATTAATTCAGTAACCATTGCACTTCCTGTTAATTCATTTTTCTTTTGAAGTGCTGGAAATAAAATATCTTCTTCTTTTTTATGATGAAATTCATCTGCATAGACTGTAAAGAAAAGGGTGATTTGATTTAGGTTGTTCTCATATTCAATTGGATTGGATAGCCAATGTGAACTTTGAGATGAAATTACATCTCCAATCTCTTGAATGACATCATGCTCTTTAATCAACAGTTGAGATAATACACTTTGCATTGCATTAA
>JAYVIT010000028.1:0-6181 GCA_043769965.1 Saprospiraceae bacterium | reverse complement strand
TAGAAAATGGGCAATCAAAAAAAAATGCTGGACATTAAAGACAGACTCTAATTAATAGGATTCATATAAGGTAATATTCCAACAATTAAACAATTAATCAATTCAACAATTTCCTCAAATTAATTTACATTTGTAATATGAAAACTTCCGAAGTCATTTATCTTGGCAATTTGAGAACAGAATCCACTCATTTAAGAAGTGGTGAAAAAATAATAACCGATGCTCCTGTTGACAACAAAGGAAAAGGAGAAGCCTTTTCACCAACAGATCTAACTGCAACTTCATTGGGAAATTGTATGATTACGACAATGGCTATTGCTGCAAATACGCATGACATTCCAATTGGAGAAGCAATTGCAGAAGTACTTAAAGTTATGGCTAATGATCCGAGAAGGATTGTTGCTATTGAAGTTGATATGTATTTACAATCTGTGCCATATACAGACAAACAAAAAGCGATACTTGAGAATTCTTCTTTGACCTGTCCCGTTGCCCGTAGTTTGCATCCTGATTTGAAACAAATAGTGCGCTTTCATTGGATTGATGAAAAAGCGACTAATCTGTAGGTACCTTTTATCTTGGAAACAGAAATTTTATTACCGGCTTCTAAAAGTATTTCTAATCGCGTTCTGATCATTCGTGCCCTGGCAGGAAGTGATGCATTTATAAAAAATCTTTCAGAAGCAAAGGACACAAAGGATCTGTTAAACGGTCTTCAAACAAGAAATTTTGAGATTTATGTTGGTGAAGGTGCAACGACTTTAAGATTTCTAATAGCTTACTTTGCCATTATACATCGTAAAATTAAATTGAATTGTGCTCCAACCTTACAAAGACGACCCATCAAAGTCCTGCTTGAAATATTAGAACAACTCGGCTGTCAATTCAACTATTTAGAATCAGAATATCAATTGCCACTTGAAATTCTTCAAGGTGTGCAGGAAAATTATTCTAGAAAATTGAACATCGATACGACGATGAGTAGCCAATTTGTTTCTGCTATACTGCTCATTTCGCCCTATCTTACGGAAGGTCTGGAAATTAAATACTCAGAAGATTTGGTTTCGGAACCATACATCAAAATGACTATCAAGTTAATGAAAGAATTTGGAGTCGAACTGATTGAACGTAATCACACTGTATGTATCCTTCCTTCAAAATATCATTTTCAGAATTACACCGTAGAAGCTGATTGGAGTGCTGCTTGTTTTTTCTATGCTTTTTTGGGAATCCTAGAAACTAAAAATCTATATTTTCCCAATCTTCAAATCTCAGGTCTTCAAGGAGATGAAATTCTCATTCAATTTTTTAATCAATTTGGAATTTTAACATTAACGGAAACAAATGGTATAAAAATCATTAAAACAAAAAAGGTAAAACCAGATTTTGTCGAATTTGATTTTACGAATTATCCGGATTTATTTCCACCCATCTCCATATTTTGTGCTATTACAAAAACAAATGCATTATTCAAAGGACTGCAGCATCTGGTATTTAAAGAATCAAACCGGCTTAAAGTAATCAGCGATTTTCTAATAAGTCAAAAAGTAAAAATTACACATCATCACACCGGAAGCGGAGATTTATCAGCAGATTTTGAAATGAGTTCCTTTGATTACAACATACCACAATCCTATTCTTCCTTTAATGATCATCGCATTGCCATGTCATTTAGTTTATTGAATACGATCAAAAAAATTGAAATAACAAATCCTGAAGTTGTACAAAAATCTTTTCCCGGATATTGGGAAGAATTGAAGAAGATATTTTAATTCTTGCATTGTTAAATTGTTTTGAGAATTTAGTCTTGGCCTCGTGAGCTTTTCGAACTGTCAATAAATTCTTTAATTACTTCAGCCAATTTCTCATAATCAACTCTCTCAAACGGATGTGAGGTATCAATTAAGATTTTTAAATTTGCATTAAGAAGAAACTTTGCAGTGTTTTCCGTTTCTGCTAAACTAACCATTTTATCTTTATCTCCTATGCAAAGTAAAGTATCGGTATGGATTCTTAAGAGCGATTGGTCGTTCAATGGTTTTGTCTTTCCAAGTTCCATTATCATCCTTGCAGTTTTCAATACGACATTCTCCCAATCATCTCCATGACGTTGTTTCAATACATTTACAAAATCAGGAATTTTGAATTTCATTATTTCTACATCCAACTGTTTTGATTCTCTTTCAGCAGATTCATCAGACCAATCAAACTTTGTAGCAAGTGTAATGATCTTAAATATTTTTCCGGGAAATTGCAAAGCATGATTTAATGCAACATATCCTCCCATACTGTATCCAAATACGATTGGATTTATAATTTCATTTACAGTAATGTATTCGTCAAGTCCATTTGTCATTTCCTTAATACTAAATTCACAATTTTTTTTGGATTTTTTTCCATGGCCTAAAAGATCAAAAACATGGATATCATACTCTTTGAACAAAATTTTTGAAAGTGGTAACATTTGTTCTTGTGAGCCGAGGGCACCATGCAGAAGAATGATTGATTTCATGAAGCAAATATAGTTCAGAATAGGTTTAAGCGAGACACCAAAAGCTTGAAGCGGGGACGCTTCAAGCAACAAAAGTTCTTAAGCATATAATTAATCAAACAAGTTGTTGGTTTAAGCGTCCCGCTTAAACCTTTATCCCATGTCTACACATTTTGCTTCATCTCTTTTCCTTACTTTTGTTGCACAAACAAAATTTGTAATGGCAACAACTAAATTCGGAATCGCAATACACGGTGGAGCAGGTACTATACTCAAATCACAAATGAATGCTGCAAAAGAATTAAAATATAAAAATGCATTGGAAAAAGCATTGGAAAAAGGATATCATATTTTATCAAAAGGAGGAACATCATTAGACGCAGTGGAAGCTGCTCTTGTTAATTTGGAAAACTGTTCTTTGTTTAATGCAGGTAAAGGTTCTGTCTTTACTGCAAAAGGTACGCACGAAATGGATGCATCCATTATGAATGGAATCGATCTCGATGCTGGCGCGGTAGCCATGGTAAGCGCAATTAAAAATCCCATAAAGTTAGCAAGAACTGTAATGGATAAATCAGAACACGTTTTTCTTGCAGGAAAAGGAGCTGAAAAATTTGCCTGGAAAAATGGATTTGAAAAGAAAAAGTTTATTTACTTTTTTAACCAATTGCGATACAATCAACTAATCGAAGCAAAAAAAATGAATAAAACAACACTCGATCATACAGAATTCTATCATGCAGATAAAAAATTTGGAACGGTCGGTGCGGTTGCACTTGATAAAATGGGTAACCTCGCTGGCGGAACATCCACAGGTGGTATGACCAACAAAAAATTCGGAAGAATTGGTGATAGTCCCATGATCGGTTGCGGTACTTATGCAAACAATAAATCCTGCGCTGTTTCTTGTACAGGCTCCGGCGAATATTTTATCAGAATAAATGCCGCATTCCAGGTTTCTGCTTTAATGCTATATGGAAAGAAAACTTTGGAGCAAGCATGTAAAATAGTTATTCATGACTCTCTGAGTAAGATTGGTGGAGACGGAGGTCTGATTGCAATTGATCATCTCGGCAATATTTCAATGCCTTTTAATACAGAAGGAATGTATCGGGCTTATCATTCTGTTGGTAAGAAAGCTATTGTTGAAATTTATAAATGATTTTAACCAATTAAAAAAATAATAAATAATGATTAACGCCCGCTTGTCTGGACGGACAGGAATGAAGATTTTCAATCTACTTACTTCTAAATTCTCCATTCGTTAATCGGTGTTCTTAATTTTCTTCCATTCAACAATTTTGCTTGCCATTAATTATATTAAGTAGTTCATTCTGGTCCAAACCGAAATCGTATATACTTTATCTTCTTCCCAGCCCCCAAATGCTTGAGCTCATAATAAGTCTTCACTTCCCATTCCGGATAATCTTTTCCAAAATTATAAATATCATCGCTATGATCCATTAATTTGAAATCAGGATCTTCAGCAATCACCTTCAAAGTAAAATGATAAAGTGTATCATCATCTGTTTTCAAATGAAGAATTGCTCCGTCAGCAAGAATATTTTTATAAATTGTAAGATAAGGTGGAGAAGTCAGTCGTCTGTTTGATTTCGTGTTATTGAGAAATGGATCGGGAAATGTGATCCAGATTTCACCGATTTCTCCTTTATCAAAAAAATATGGAATCAATTCAATCTTGGTTCTGACAAAAGCAATCTGCAATTTTTTTTCATCGAATGCTTTCTTTGCACCCTTCCAGATTCTTGCACCCTTGATATCAATACCTATAAAATTTTTCTGTGGAAATAATTCGGATAAACCCAGGCAATACTCTCCTCCACCGCATGCAAGTTCTAAAGTAATTGAAAATTGATTTTTGAAATAATCTGAATTCCATTTGCCCTTGTAATCAACTGGTTCATGAAGTGATTTGTATAAGACAGGATTCTCATAAGAATAATTCTCAAAAACATTTGGCAATTGTAAGTTTTCTGCAAACTTTTCCAGTTTAGTCCGTTTACCCACTTAAAATATCTTAATAACTAAATAATTGATCCATGATCTGTTGATACTGATCCAAATCACTAAGTGGAATGTTTTTATCATTATCCAACCAGATCATTGCATTAGGATCCTTGAGCAGCATTTGCATTTTTTTTGCATCCGTTGCATTGCAGTATTGGCTTTTCTTGTATTGGATAATATATACGGGACAAATGCTATTGGGAAGAGATTCAGAAATGTCAAAATCATATTTGAGTTCATACGGCAATATCAGAGCTGGAAATCTATCTCGCATCCATCTTCTCAATGAAAAGACCGGATTTTCTAATACCACAAATCTGCAGGGAAGCATGCTTGCAATATAGCAGGCCACAGGTGCCAGGAAATCCTGTGCATAAATTATCACACTATCTTCTCTGTATCGCTTTCTGATCCAATCCATGCAAGCCAGGGCATCTTCATTCAAACTACTTTCTGTCACTTTACCTTTCGACCTTCCATAAGATCTGTAATCGGGCATCAAAACAGATAGATTCCTTCCTGTGAAGTTTGCTGTAAAAGAATAATAGGCATCCAGATTTCCTTTTGCTCCATGAAGAAATAAAACAATACCCTTTTCATTTTGAGGTGGATTGCAGTGCAGAGCATGAATTTCCTGTTGCTCTGGTAATGAAATTAAAACTTCCTGTATCCTTTTAGATGGAGTAAAATCGTAGTTGTTGGTTTTAGCAGTTGTGAATAGTATGGAATTGATAAAAATATAGATAGACAAGACACCTATAATGTATATAATTATGATGGCCGAACCAAAATAAAGTATATTTCTAAGATTCCATCCCATTGGGAGGCAAGTTAAAAATTTTGTATAAGAAGTTATTGAATCTTTTTATATCATAATTGGAATTCACCTTATTTAACTAATTTTTATCAATTCACTCATTTGATATAATAATGAAGCTATAAAAAGAGTTTGAATCGCATAATCCAATAACTTAAAATAATTTTATATATTACAGATATTTATTACTTTTACAGATCTTTAAAACCATTAAGACCCAATTATGAAAACAATCATTTTTCTCTTTGCTTGCTTAGCATTATTATCAGTGAATTCATGCTCTGAAGATACATCATCCGATGCCGATGTATCAGTGTATCTGCATGATGCTCCAGACAGCGCATATCAAAAAATTAAAATCGAGTTGAAAGCAGTTGCAATCTATTCCCAAGCTTCCGGATCATGGGTAACTCTTACTGTAGAAAATGGCATTTTTGATCTTCTTACACTAGATAGCATGCACCAGCAATTTCTTGGTAAATTAAAGTTACAAGGAGGTGACATTACTGACTTACAGTTAACCATTGGAAGTCAAAATACAATCACTGTTTCTGGTATAGACCATCCTCTTATTCTTGATCCATCAGATCTTGATAAATTGAAAGTGAAGATTAACAACAAGCTTAAAGGTGGAACATCTTATAAATTGTCAATAGATTTTAAAGCTAAAGAATCCATTGACCAGAATGGAAATGTATATAAACTTAAAGCCTCATTAAAAATTAGCATTAAAGAAATTTAATACATTTTAAATCACTACTAACCGAGAAAAATAAAAATACAACTAAACAGGCGTCTGAATCCCTTGATTTTAAAGTGATTTTATTCTGATTACAAAAAAGCAC
>JAYVIT010000027.1:0-13123 GCA_043769965.1 Saprospiraceae bacterium | reverse complement strand
AATTAAAATATATATGCCTAACTCAATCTTAAGGATTTTGTTAAACTATTTAACGAGTTAGCCAAAATGTATTCTACTGGGAATGCAGCACACTAAAGTTCATAAAGCCCAATTCAATACAAACTCCAATGACTTCTAAACCCTGTTTGGATTTGGAATCTTTGCATTATTTAATATCGAAACTGAATCAGTTAAATTTTAGAATACTAAAAACCAAAACACAATTAACTCATTTTTTCAAAAAAAAAAATGCTGAGAATGAGTAATAGTGGTATTTGGTTTGATAAATTATTGAATTATTTTAATCATAAAAGAAAAAAAATTGCAAGTTTTATTTCGATCTTATCTTTTATTGGTCAATTGTATGCTGCAACAGAAACCTTATCAACAGGTAGTTTTATTATCAATATGGGCGTAACGCCGCAAACAGTTAATAATGGCTTGAAACCTTATGGACTAATTTTTGATTTACTTCAAAATTGTCATGTGCCAATTAAATGGATAATAAATCAATCAAAGGGAAAAGATGGAATTGATTTCACATATAATAGTGTAGATTATAAAGGAGGTACTTTTATTATTCCTGCGGAATATAGAACAACAACCGTAAATGCAAGAATAACTTTCTGGATAGGTCAAGGTGTTGTAGGTGTGACAACCACTTCACCAATTAGCGTTCCTGTTCAACTTACAATGACTAATGCACCTAATTGGACACTTGACCAACAAAATGGATCTATTGCGGAGGGTTATTTATTAAATGCAATGATTCCAGACTCAGCATGGTCATTTAAAGACCCAACGGATCTTACTTGCTGTGATGATGTCTTTGCTATGCCACATGCGGATCCTCTTTGGAGTTCTCATAGCAGATTATTATCTTGGAATGATGAATGTAATGGTTCTATATGGGCAGCCTGTCATGCAGTGAGTGCTTTGGAAAATTTGTACAATCCTGCAGACACTGCTGCACAAATGAATTTTTTATCAAATAAAATACCTAAAAGTCCTAAACCTAGTCCATATGCTGAAAACTCATTATTGATATGGGGAGATCATGGAAATGGTAGTCCTCCTTATGATTATTTTTTCCATGTAGATCCATTTATGCAATTTATGGGAACAATGGATGATGCTATGACCAATGGATCTGAGCAAATTTATATGCCTGTATTAACGGGATCCTGGCGGGCAAGTACCAAACTTGCTGTTATAGATCCTTCTCAGTCAAACATTCCAGTTAAGTCTCCCGGACCAGCTGTAGCAGTCGCTTATGGTAGGGCCTTTGGCAATAATAATAATGGTATGGTGATGTATGAAGCAGGGCATTCCCACAACAAAGACCAAGGTCCGCCAAATATTGCTGCACAACGAATAATGTTAAATTTTAGTTTTTTCGCCTCTATAGAAAAATCACCATCAGTTACTATAAATATATCTCAAGATACTTTGACAGCAGGATTAACTTATAATATTGATGCAATAGTAAGTTCTGCAATATCTTCTAGTCCATACACATACCTCTGGAGTACATTAATGTGCGATGGATCTTTTGCTAATGCTATGAATGCAACCACTACATATACTCCTGCTTGTGTTGTTGATACAACGCATTGTATTTTAAGAGTTATTGTCACTGATGCATGTGGCCGATTAACATTCATGGATAAAATGATTGTAATTGTTAATGGGAAACCAAATGCAGGAAATGATCAAACTGTTAGCTGTGTAGCTTCATTTCCTGGAGGAAGTGCAACTATGGCAGCAGTTGGAAGTGGAACCTGGTCATCACATCTATCAAATCCTGGTACAGCAAATATCGCCAACACGACATTATTCAATACAACAATAACAAATTTCAGTGTAGCAGGTACTTATAATTTTATCTGGACCAATCCAAGCGGGTGCGCAAAAGATACAGCAAGTGTTGTAGTCACTGCAAAACCAAATGCGGGACCTAATCAAAATGTAAATTGTGTTGCATCATTCTCTGGTGGCTCAGCAAAAATGGCTGCTGCAGGAAGCGGTACTTGGAGTGAACAAACAGGAAATCCTGGCACTTCTTCAATAACAAATAATACATTACCAACAACTACAATTACTAACTTCGGTGCATCTGGTACTTATAATTTTATTTGGTCAGGCGGAACGGGTTGTACAGATACAGCAAGTGTAATTGTCACTGCAAAACCAAATGCAGGAAATGATCAATCTGTAAATTGTATAGTCTCATTTCCTGGTGGGTCAGCAACAATGAATGGATCCGGAACCGGTACATGGACGTCACATCCTGCAAATATAGGAACTGCATCAATCACAAATACAACATCGCCAACTACAACGATTACTACATTTAGTGTAGCTGGTACATATAATTTCATATGGACAAATGGATCATGTTCAGACACAGAAAGTGTAATTGTCACTGCAAAACCAAATGCAGGAAATGATCAAAATGTAAATTGTTTAGTTTCATACCCGGCTGGCCTTGCAACAATGAGTGCAAACGGTGTAGGAACATGGACAGCACAAGCGGGAAATCCACCGGCAACAATTACAAGTCCTTTTTCACCAACCACAACTATTACTAATTTCAGTTCTTCAGGAACATATTTTTTTATCTGGACCAATGCAAGCAATTGTTCCGATACTGCAATGGTTATTGTTACTTCAAAACCGAATGGTGGTGCAGATCAATTTGTAAATTGTGTGACTTCATTCCCTGGTGGCTCGGCAACAATGGCTGCAACCGGAAGTGGTACATGGACTCCTCAAACAGGAAACCTTGGAACTACAACAATTACAAATGCAACATCTCCTATAACCACGATTATTGATTTCAGCGGAATAGGCACTTATAGTTTTATCTGGACCAATGCAAGCAATTGTAATGATACAGTTAAAATTACTGTTTCGCAAGGTCCTATCGGATCTGCATCTCCACAAACAATTTGCAGCGGAGGAACAAGCAGCGTAGCATTAACTTCAACAATTCCTGGTACAACATTTACCTGGACCGTAGCGCAATTTTCAGGTGCAGCAATTATTGGATTTAGTAATTGCGCAGTAGCATGCGGCACATCAATAAGTCAAACATTAAATAATGCAAGCAATACAATTGCTGGTGTTGTTAAATATACAGTTACACCAAAATCTCCCAATGGTTGTGTTGGAAATACATTCACTGTTGATGTTACAGTGAATCCGTTACCGGCAGTTAATGTAACAACGACTCCTGCATGTATTGGATTTAACAATGGATCTGCAACTGCAAATGCTAGTGGTGGAATTTTACCTTATGGATATAACTGGAGTAATGGACAAACTACTGCAACGATTTCTAATGTTGTAGCAGCTACTTATACGGTTACTGTTACAGATGGAAATAGTTGTTCTAATACAAGTACAGGTACAGTTCTTTCACAAGGAATTTCAAGTTTAACTGCTATACCTGGTATATGTCAATCATTGACAAATACATACTCGCTTACTGGAGACATAACATTTCAGAATGCTCCTTCAAGTGGAACATTAATAGTAAATGTTGGTGCAACTCAACAAGTATTTAATGCACCGTTCATAGGTCCTCAGAACTATACCTTGAATGGATTAACTGCTGATGGAGCTGTACACACTGTGACCGCAACATTTAGCGGTGGTGCAAATTGTACTAAATTGACAAACTATACGGCACCAGTGAATTGTTCACCGATGATTTCACACAACAAAACATTTATATCATATACACAAACCGGTATCAATACTTATGATGTATTGTATAAAATTACAGTAACAAATACAGGAGGTGAAGGATTTTATGGTTTGAAAGATATTCCTTCATATGATGATGACATCGCTATCAATAGTGCATCATATACCACTGATGCACCAGGAAATGCCGGCAATCCAGGCCCTGCTGTATTAGCGGGAGTAGGCAATTGGACGCTGGCCAGTGGTCAATCCATGGCAGCGAATTCAACTCAAATGTATACATTGAAAGTCAATGTGACGATTAATTTGAATCCGCTTTCATCAGGAGATAATGTTTATAAAAAATGTGGACAAACTACACCTAGTGTTCCAGTAGCAGGTGAAGGATTATTTAATGAATCGAGTTTGGATTCTAATAATGATGGTATATCAGATCAAAAAAGTACAACTTGTGGAGATCTGCCATACGTGACTCATGATAAAACAATTACAAATATTGTTCCACTGGGTGCAAATATGCATCTGGTAAATTATCAGATTGTTGTCAAAAATATTGGCGGTGCTACAGCGCAATACGATTTGGTTGACTCACCTGCATTTGATAATGACATCAACATCAACACTGCAAGTTATCTCAGCAATGCTCCCGGAAATCCAGGAGGTATATTAGTCGGATCAGGACCTTGGGCATTATCAAATGATCAAAGTATTGCTGTGGGTTCTATTCATACCTATCAGTTAAGTGTAAAAGTTACACTTGATTTAACAGCTGGTTCAGGTGGAGATAACGTGTATAGAAAATGTGGACAAACAACACCGGGTGATCCATCATCCGGAGAAGGTGTATACAATGAATCCAAAATGGATAGCAACAATGATGGTATACCGGAAGAAGTGGATGAAGTATGTGGTGATTTACCATATGTCACTCATGATAAAATAATCAGTAGTATTGCTCCACTTGGTGGAAACATGTTTAATGTAACATATAAAATTGTGGTCAAAAATCTTGGTGGAGTAAATGGTCAATACGATCTGAAAGATATTCCAGGTTTTGATGATGATATTACTATCAATACAGCATTATATACATCTGATGCACCTGGTAATGTTGGATTAGCATTATCATTGATCGGCCCATGGATACTAGCAAATGATCAAAATATTTTGACAGGAGCAACGCACACGTATTTAGTTAAGGTGAAAGTGACGATAGACTTGAATGTCGGATCAGGTGGTGATAACATTTATAGAAAATGTGGCACTGCTATACCTGGAGATCCAACAGCAGGAGAAGGATTGTATAATGCTTCTACTTTAGATTCAAATAATGATGGTATACCTGAAGAAAATGATGAGGTCTGCGATGATTTACCATTCATTACAAATTCTAAAATTATTTCAAGCATTATACCACTTGGTGGAAACATGTACAATGTAACTTATCAGTTGGAAGTCAAAAATCTTGGTGGAGTAAATGGTCAGTATGATTTGATTGATGTACCCGGATTTGACAATGACATAAATATAAACACAACATTATTCACAACAACTGCACCGGGTAATCCAGGTGGAGTATTGTTGGGAACAGGTCCTTGGACATTAACAAATGATCAGGCAATACTTGCAGGTGCATCACATACCTATACTTTGACAGTAAAAGTGACCCTTGATTTATCTGTTGGATCTGGTGGAGATAATGTGTATAGAAAATGTGGACAGACAACGCCAGGTGATCCATCATCAGGTGAAGGATTATACAATGAATCCAGATTGGATAGTAACAATGATGCTATACCTGAGGAGTCAGACAAAGTATGTGGTGACTTACCGTATATCATCACAATTAAAACCATTGGTGTAATTACTTCGCTTGGTAATAATATGTACCAGGTGAATTACCAAATTGATGTTAGGAATTTAGGTGGTGCAAATGGTCAATATGATTTATTTGATGCACCATTCTTCGATAATGATATGGCAATCAATGGCGCATCATTTACTTCAAGTGTAGTAGGAAATCCGGGTGGATTATTGTTTGGAACTGGTCCCTGGAGTTTAGCAAATGATCAAATCATACCAGCAGGCGCAATACATTCTTATCAACTAAGCGTGAAAGTGACACTTGATTTGAGAGTCGGATCCGGTGGTGATAACATTTATAGAAAATGTGGAAGCACTCAACCTGGTGATTCTTCTCCGGGAGAAGGATTATACAATGAATCGAGAATTGATATCAACAATGATGGAATTCTGGAAGACAGCGATCATGATTGTGGTGATCTTCCCTACTTAACTATCAATAAATTAATCAGCAACATTTCATCACTGGGAGGAAACATGTATAATGTTACTTATCAATTGGAAGTAAAAAATCTTGGTGGAGCGAACGGTCAATACGATTTGCAAGATGCAATAGGTTTTGATAATGATATCAACGTCAATAGCGCATCATACACAACAAATGCACCTTTGAATCCGGGTGGAGTTTTATTCGGATCAGGTCCATGGACTTTAGCGAATGATCAATCCATTTTATCAGGTGCCACACATACATATCTTTTAACTGTTAAAGTGACCCTTGATTTATCTGTTGGATCTGGTGGAGATAATATTTATAAACCATGTGGATCTACCATCAAAGGTCAATCAGCAGCAGGTGAAGGATTATTTAACGAAGCACGGATTGATACAAACAATGATGGAATAGTAGATAGTAAAGACAGTGATTGCGGTGATTTACCATACATCACTCATAAAAAGACAATCTCTCCAACATTCCAGAATCTTGGAGGAAACATGTACAATGTTACATATAATATTGAAGTCAAAAACATTGGAGGGGCAACAGGTCATTATGATCTGACAGATGCACTTGCATTTGATGATGATATTTCGATAAATGGTGCATCATACAGTTCAAATGTTCTCGGCAATCCAGGTGGAATACTAATTGGATCAGGTCCATGGACACTTGCAAATAATCAAAGTATTGCTGTAGGTTCCATTCAAACATATCAAATCGTTGTGAAAGCAACTCTTGATTTAAGTACTGGATCTGGTGGAGATAATGTGTATAGAAGATGTGGATTCACAAATCCTGGTGATCCAACTGCAGGTGAAGGTCTATTCAATGAATCCAGAATTGATACCAATAATGATGGTGTGCCTGATGAGAAAAGCAAAGCTTGTGGTGATTTACCATACATAATAAATAGAAAGACAATTGTGTCTACGACTCCACTTGGTGGAAATATGTATCTGGTGAATTATCAGATTGATGTCAGGAACATTGGTGGCTTATCAGGTCAGTATGATCTTATTGATGCACCGGCATTTGACAATGACATTACAATCAATATTGCATCTTACACTTCAAGTGTAGCAGGAAATCCAGGTGGACCATTAGCAGGAAACGGACCATGGTTTTTGGCGAATGATCTAAACATTGCAGCAGGTGCGTTGCATACTTATCAATTGAGTGTGAAAGTGACACTTGATTTAACTGCAGGATCAGACGGAGATAATGTGTATAGAAAATGTGGATTTGCTAATCCTGGCGATCCTAATGCTGGTGATGGATTATTCAATAAATCAATAATCGATACAAACAATGATGGTGTTCCGGAAAATTCAGATAAAGTTTGCGGTGATTTACCATATGTGACGATTAAGAAAACAATTGCAGATATTTCTCCACTGGGAGGAAACATGTATAATGTAACGTATCAATTGGAAGTCAAAAATCTTGGTGGTGCAAATGGGCAATACGATTTATCTGATGCTCCATCTTTTGATAATGATGTTGCAATTAATACTGCGTCATATACTTCTAGTGTAGCAGGAAATCCAGGCGGACCACTAGCAGGCTTTGGACCATGGTCATTAGCAAATGATCAATCCATACTTGCAGGTGCAACACATACCTACCTGTTGAAAGTTAAAGTTACTCTTGATTTGCGTGCAGGTTCTGATGGTGACAATGAGTACAAACCATGTGGAAGTATTCTTCATGGCCCACCGTCTGCAGGAGAAGGATTATTTAATGAAGCCAGAATTGATACCAATAATGATGGTATTACAGATGATAAAGACCGTGCATGTGGTGACCTACCTTATATCACTCATAAAAAATCGCTAGTCAATTTCATCCAGAATCTGGGTGGAAATATGTACAACATCACTTACAATATTGAAGTCAGAAATATCGGTGGTGATACAGGTACTTATGATTTAAAAGATACACCGGCATTTGACGATGACATCACAATCAATGGGGCAAGCTATACCTCAAGTATTGTTAGCAATCCTGGTGGTTCTTTATTTGGAACAGGTCTATGGACACTTGCGAATAATCAAAACATTATTGCAGGTGCCATTCAAACATATCAGATCGTCGTGAAAGTAACTCTCGATTTGAATGTTGGATCAGGCGGAGACAATGTGTATAGAAAATGTGGTTTCACAAATCCAGGTGAACCAACTCCAGGTGAAGGAATTTTCAATGAGTCTTCAATAGATACTAATGATGATAGAGTACCAGATGAAAAAAGTAAAATCTGCGGTGATCTTCCATACATCACGAATAGAAAAACATTGGTATCTACTACACCACTTGGTGGAAATATGTATCAGGTGAATTACCAGATTGAAGTTAGAAATAGTGGTGGCTTAACAGGACAGTATGATCTTATTGATGCACCGTCATTCGATAATGATATTACAATTAATAATGCATCATATACATTAAACGCAGCTGGAAATCCAGGTGGACCTTTAGCTGGTTTCGGACCTTGGACACTTGCTAATGATATAAATCTTGCAGCAGGAGCAATGCATGTTTATCAATTGAGTGTAAATGTGACACTTGATTTAACGGCTGGATCTGGTGGTGATAATGTATATAGAAAATGTGGATTCACAAATCCGGGAGATCCTGATGTAGGAGAAGGATTATTTAACAGGTCTATAATCGACACAAACAATGATGGTATTCCGGAAAACACAGATAAAGTTTGTGGTGATTTGCCATACATTATCAATGACAAATCTTTAGGAACGATTACACCATTGGGTGGAAACATGTACCAGGTTAATTACAAAATAGAAGTCAGAAACCTTGGTGGAGCAACAGGTCAGTATGATCTGCTTGATTCTCCAGGTTTTGACAATGATATCAGTATCAATAGTGCATTATATACTTCAAATGTTGCTGGAAATCCAGGATCATCACTAGCAATAGTTGGTCCTTGGAAATTAGCAGATGATCAATCCATTTCTATAGGTGTCACGCATACCTATAATATTTCAGTGAAAGTAACGCTTGATCTGAATCCGACATCAGGAGGAAATAATGTATATAGAAAATGTGGAGAAACCACGCCAGATTCACCATCTTCAGGGGAAGGTTTATTCAACAAATCTAGTATTGATACAAACAATGATGGTATTCCGGAACATACGGATAAAGTCTGTGGAGACCTTCCGTATGTTACGAGTACCAAAACAATCAGCAGTGTTACTCCACTTGGAAACAACATGTTTGAAATCATTTATCAATTGCAGGTTAAAAATCTTGGTGGTTTAAATGGTCAGTATGATTTGACTGATGCTCCTGGATTTGACAATGACATTACCATTAATTCTGTATCATATACTTCAAATGCTCCAGGATTACCTGGTTCAGCATTAGCCGGTTCGGGACCATGGAAAATTGCAAACGATGAAAATATTGGTATTGGTGAAATACATACCTATCAGTTGAAGATTAAAGTGACTATTGATTTGAGTCCTGGATCCGGAGGTGATAATGTTTACAAAAAATGTGGACAGACAAAACCAGGTGATCTTACTTCTGGTGAAGGTATTTACAACGAATCGAGAATGGATAGTAATAATGATGGAATTCCTGAAGAAACAAATAAAGTCTGCGGAGATATTCCATATGTTACTCATGAGAAAAAATTTATTAGTGCTACATCTCTGGGTAGTGACATGTATAATATCGTTTACAACATCGTAGTGAAAAACTTAGGCGGTGTAAATGGGCAGTATGATTTGGTGGATGCACCTTCATTTGATGATGACATTACTATATTGAATGCTTCTTATGCATCAAATGCTCCTGGAAATGCTGGAATTGCATTAATAGGAACTGGTCCGTGGACTTTAGCAAATAATCAGGCTATCATTTCGGAAGCAATTCATACTTATCAGTTAATGGTAAAAGTAAATTACAATGCAGCTACTACTTCGCAAGGAGATAATGTGTATCACAAATGTGGATTTTCTGAAACTGGTTATCCGCAGGCAGGTGAAGGATTATTCAATGAATCCAGACTTGATAATAACGATGATGGAATTTATGAAGAGAAGTACAAAGTATGTGGTGACCTTTCAGAGATTGGTAAGTACGGAAGTCGTGTTTGGGATGATAAGAATGGCAACGGTCAACGAGATGCGGGTGAGCCAGGAATACAAGGTATCATTGTAACTCTTTATGATGCGGTGACCAATTCTGTCGAGCATACAATGAGTACAGACGTGAATGGCAAATATTTATTCGAAAATCTTTCATCAAAGAGTTACTATGCGAAGTATACTTTACCTGTAGCTTGGGTGTTTACAAAAGCTAACCAGGGACCGGATGCTACAGACAGTGATGTTGACGGTAGCAATGGTGCAGGAACAAATTCAAAAACCTTCCTTGATATTGGAGAAGAAGAACTAATCAACGATGCCGGATTGATGAAATGTTCAATGATCAGTGGAGATGTTTGGTTTGATATAGATATGGATGGTATATATGATCCGGAAGAAAAAGGAATTAACGGTTTGAAAGTGTATATTATCGATGCAATGTCTGGAGGTACTGTTGCTACATTGACTACTAGTACTAAACCAGGTACAGCATCTGATGATGGCTATTACAAATCTGCTTGTTTGAATCCGGGAATGTATTATGTACAATTTGAAAGACCTGGTCATTTAGGTGCCAGTGCTCCATACAAAGGAACAGATCCAAATAAAGACAGTGATATTACCCATGAAAATGGAATTAATACAACAAAGAAATTTACAGTATTGAGTGGAGATATCATTTCTAATGTTGGTGCAGGATTCCAAACTAAATCACTTGTTGGTGATAAAGTATGGATTGACCAGAATGCCAATGGACTTCAGGATAATGGTGAACAACCACTATCTGGTGTGAAAGTGATAGCATACAATAACAAAGGAGTGAAGATCAGTGAAAGTCAATCCGGATCAGATGGTAAGTTTATGCTGGATGGATTGGTGCAAGGTGACGTTTATGTAAAATTTGAAGTGCCAAATCCGAAATATGGATTTACTGTTCCCCATGCTGGTATTGATGACGTAGATAGTGATGTCGATGGTACCTACGGTTATGGTACTACAAAAATGTATAAGATCCTTGCCGGTGAAACAAGACCGACAATAGATGCCGGGGTAGTATCACAAGTACTTGCATTGGAATGGTTACAATTTGATGGAATCTACAACGGTAGCTTTACAGAATTAAACTGGACAACTGGTGTTGAAGATAACAATGATCATTTTGTAGTGGAACGCAAGTATGAATCTGAAAAGAATTTTGCAGAAATCGGAAAGGTGAATGCAGATTCAGATCCAAGTCTTGCAAAACACGATTATCAATATGATGATTTCGAAGTCAACAGAACCGGAGTGTACTACTACAGAATTAAGCAAGTGGATAATGATGGAAGTTATACGTACAGCAGAACGATATCTATTCGTGTAAGTGATGACAATGATGTAACGGGTGTAAGTATTTATCCGAATCCAGTCAAACACTTATTGAAAATCGAATTATGGATACCAAAAGATACGGAATTGGAAGTGAAGGTGTATGATGCCAATGGAAAATCAGTAATGATTGCTCCGTTCAGCCAATTCAAATCGAGAGGTAAATACAATGAATTGCTTTCAACTACGAATTTGATTACAGGTCAGTATGTCCTGCAAATCAAAACATCAAGTGAAGTGATTCATAAGAAATTCACGGTCTCAAGGTAATTTTAAATAGTTATTAGAAAACGAAAGGCCCATTCTATTGGAATGGGCTTTTTCTTATCGCGGATTACAAAGACTTAAAAGATATTGTGGATTAAATATTTGTTGCTGTTCGAACATGAGTGCTTGTATAGCCTACAGCTTAAATATAAGTTGTTGCAGGACTTCACAAATATTGATTATGGGTCTTCCTTATTGGCATTCATTTTTTAAATATTTGCCAATATATTTTTGCCATTTTGCTGGTGTTCCAAATAAAATTCGTGTAGCAAATGGTTGGGCTAAAGACAAATTAAAGATTTTTTCTTATCCAGGAATAAGGTCTATGCTCTACCATCACATGAATTATATAATATTAATTAGAATGGATAAAGGATTATGACTTTAGTTTAATTTTTCCTCAAACATTATGATAAACATTAATTTAATCAACAAATAAATTTATAAAAATGTATAAATTATTTAGATGCAAATCTTTAAAGGTGATAAAAACAAATATTGATTTGGGAATAGAAATTAATTTATGTTTGTGCTTTAGAGTCTCTCTAATATGATTACTACAAATCGAGCCTTACACAAATTATTGGGTTCTGAAAAGCTGATTTTAAAATTTTCAGTGATTCAGAATCATTCTATGGTATCAATCGATAGCATTCATATAAGTTGCATGACTCCAATTTTTGGAATTTTACTTAACTGCAATTATTATATCAAACATATTTTTATTGAATTTAATCAAAACCTGTTGCAACAGAGATCTTATAGCTCACTGTTAACAGGGAGAAATATCATTTAAGGTTTTCAACTGAAGAAACGCAATTGAAAATTCAGTCTAATAATTAAGTACTTAAACTCACTTGGGGCGGCCATTTGGTCTGCTTTAATAATTAGCCAATTCAATTCTCATTTATTTATTGAGTATCGGAAACGGTACCATGCATTGCAAAACTGGAATGACCTAAGAGGTTTTCTGGTAATATTTGCTGTAAACGCTACAGTAAAGAACTAGTAGTATTTAAGGTAAGCTTTTATTTGATTGTAAAGAAGTGAAGTTAGAAGTTTGAAAGAATCAAATAAAAAGTAAGTGCAATTTTAAAATTGTAAAAATGAATGCAAAAGGTATTCATATAATAAATATTGTTCACAAGTCAATTATTAACAATGAAACGAATTTACACAAATCAATTTGAAACTAAATTAAGAAGTTTATACTTTTTAGTAATATTTGGTCTGGCTTCCAGCCTGCATAGTCAGTCTACCGGAGATGAACTTTGTTTTAAGAGTTCTACAGGAGACAATAGGGTAAACGCAAAAATAACATGGACAATTAATTCAATCCAAAAGACGGTTACCTTAC
>JAYVIT010000026.1:0-5920 GCA_043769965.1 Saprospiraceae bacterium | reverse complement strand
CCCTCAATTTGAAAGACTTTATTTAAAATATCTATACCTTGTTCTGCAGACCATTCTTTGACCTCGCCATCCACAACAATTAATCTCACACCACTGACTTCTTGATTCCACATCATGCTTGGATAATTAAATAATATTTCACCTTGCACGGAATCTTCGATGGGACTGGTGAACACTTCTCCTGAAGGCATATTGGATTTACCATCGGAATTAATCCAAATTCTGCCTTTTACAGAAAATGAAATTTCAAAATTTGGATTTCTATAGACAATCTTATCGCAACGATTTAAATAATCAACAATAGTTTGTTGCATCAAAGATAATTTTTTCCATTCAGCAGCAGGGTCTTCATGATTAAGAAAACAAGCTGATTGAATAAATGATGAATAACTTTCCAGATCCATTCCTGCAAGTTTTGCTGCATATGGAGTTGGATACTGACACAAGCTCCTTTTTAAACTTCCAGATCCGAGTCTTTCGAAATACAATTTATCATAGGGAGAAATTGCAGATGATCTAAGTTTCTTTTTCGTTTCATCAAGTTGGAATATTTCTGATGAGTCGAAGGGAGCTCGTATGACAAGATAGGCATCAAAATTTTGAATAGATTCCTGATAGGAAGGTGAAAGATATTTTAATTGATGTTCATTTCCGTGAGTAAATAAAATATTTTCCTGGTCCTCAAATGAAATTTCAAATTCGACTATTGCACCAGCTTGCAATGCTTCTTTATAAAATGCTTTCAATAAGATCTCTGAAAGTGTTGTACTTCTAACAAATACTTTTTCATTTTCTTTGAGGTATAAAGAATATTCAACAAGAAGTTTAGCGTATTTTTCGATCCAATTCATCATACTAATTTTTAAGAACTGGTTGTTGGCGAGACGCCCGCAACAACAGTTTAGGTTCTGGTTTGGCGTCATCGCCAAATCTTTGTCGCAAACGGAACTAGATGCAAAACTTCTTGACAATCACTACCAGGTCTTTGAGCGATACGGATATCTAATTAGATACTGTTTAGAAATATATTCTTTTAATAGACTCTTTAGATTGTTGATATTCTCTAAAGATTTGGCGGAGATAAAGATTACAGGTCCAGGAAATGAAGTTTCCATTTTATGAGCAAAATCTTCTTCGAGTTCTGTTTTGGTTTCGCGATCCAAGAGTTCATCAAAATGTAAAGCTCTGTATGCATCCATTTTATTACAAACGAGAATCATTATTTTATCACCAGCACCGATATCTTTTAAAGTACTGTTTACCGTTTCGATATGTTCTGCGTGTTGCGGATGAGCAATATCGACGACATGAAGTAAAATATCTGATTCTCTGACTTCATCCAGTGTAGATTTAAAACTTTCGATCAGATGATGAGGTAGTTTACGGATGAATCCTACAGTATCGGATAATAAAAAGGGCATTGCGTCCCAAACTACTTTACGTACAGTTGTATCCAATGTTGCAAATAGTTTATTTTCTGCGAATAAATCTGATTTGCTAAGAACATTCATCAAAGTAGATTTTCCGACATTAGTGTATCCGACTAATGATACACGGATCATCTCATCTCGATTTTTTCGTTGTGTGATATTTTGCAGATCAATCTTCTCGAGTTTTTTCTTGAGCAGTGCAATTTTTTCTTTAACTATCCTGCGGTCTGTTTCAATCTCTTGTTCACCGGGTCCGCGCATACCAATGCCTCCACGTTGTCTTTCAAGGTGGGACCACATACCCCTTAATTTTGGATATATGTATTGGAGTTGAGCGAGTTCGACCTGTGTTTTTGCTTGTGCTGTTTGTGCGCGGCTAGCGAAAATATCAAGGATTAAAAAACTGCGGTCGACAATTTTTACTTCGAGTTTTTCTTCGAGATGATTCTGTTGTTTGCCGCTAAGGTCATCATCAAATATGATCAGATCCACAGGAAAATGTTCCATGTATTTTTTGATCTCTTCAATTTTTCCGGAACCTATAAATGAATGACTATTGATTGCAGGAAGTCTTTGTGTAAATCGCTTAATAACGGTAGCGCCTGCAGTTTGTGCAAGAAACTCTAGTTCGTCGAGATGTTCATGAACCAATGTTTCAGATTGATCAGGTAAAATGACGCCGACAAGAATTGCCTTTTCGACTTCGGTGGAAAGGCGCTTTTGAGTGTCCCGTATGTTGAAGGAAGATTTCTGCATTTAAAAATTACTCTAATTTTAATTTCATGACATCGTCGTATCCGCCAAGATTATATACCTTTTTAAATCCTTTGCTTTTTAGATATTCTGAAGCTTGACCACTGCGTCCGCCAGCTGCACAATGAAGATAATACGCTTTGGATTTATCCCATTTCATTGATTGTACTTTGAACACCCCACCATCCCAATCTGAAAGTATCGCTTTAGGATGATGTCCTTCATTCCATTCTTCTATAGTTCTTACATCAACAAGAATCCCGGAATCTTTTTTAAATTGGGCAGCGATATCTTTTATTTTATTCTGTCCGGTAACTTCATATTTACAGGAAAATAAACCGAGAATAAGAAGCATGAAGAGGAAAATGTTTTGTTTCATAATTATAAGTATTTTCTTGATGAATAAGCCTTTGGAAAAATAGTAATGAAAAACTTGTGATATTGTTTAAAATTTATGAAATGAGTTCTTGGTAAAGTATAAATAAAGCGATTAGTACCAATAAATAGCCAAATGCAGGTTTTAATTTTTGTGATGAGTAGAATTTGGAAACATACGAACCGATAAATATTCCAATGATGGCTATTCCAGTAAAGATCAACAGAAAAGTCCAATCCAATTGGTACAAGTGGTCTGTATTGCTGACAAATCCAATCGCCGAATTAATAGCAATAATACACAAAGACGTACCGGCTGCAATTTTAAAATCGAGTTTTTGTAAAATAACAAGAGCGGGAACAATCAGAAATCCGCCCCCTGCTCCCAACAATCCGGTAATACAGCCAACTAAAAGTCCATTTAGAATAAAATGAACCAGGCTATTTCCGGTATTCATTTCTGCAACATTCATTTTTCCTGCTCGTATCATTTTATATGCGGCAATCAACATGATTATGGCAAATAAAAAAAGTAAAAATGAGGATTTATTTAAGCTAAAAAAAACTGTTTGTAACAAAGTTTCCGGTATTGCAGGTAAAACAAATTTTCTTACCAACCAAACGGCGATCACAGAAGGAATACCAAAAAGTAATATGGAATTAAAATCTACTTGCTTGCTATAAATATATCGAAGTCCACCGGTAAGACTTGTGATACAAACAATAAATAAGGAACAGGTAATTGCAAGTTGTGCATCCATGCCTACCAGATAAACTAAAATAGGAATGGTTAGAATAGCTCCGCCGGCACCGAGCAAGCCGAGCACCAACCCCATAATCAAAGAAAGAAAATAAGCTAAAGAAATGACCAGAATTATGTTTTCACAAAAATAACATAAATTGCATTCAATACAGAAACTCAATATTTAAACCCGAAAATCCACATTATTAATTTTTTATCAGTAAATAAATGAACATCCGTCAATAGTCGATAGTCGATTCTTCAATTCAGAATCAATTTCCCATCGTATCAAATAACATTTTCAAGCAATTGTTTTCTCAAAATTGATTTATCTGTTATCAGATCAGATATAGATGTTATGTTTAATACGGATCTAAGTTCATTCTTTGAAGCTGTAATCAGGTTGTGCATAGGACAAGGTTGTTTGGAGTTACATTTCTTCCATTGTAAAATGCATTTATCAAATGGATCTTTTGGATCTGTTATTTTTAGTATATCCATAAGTTTTATATCCAATGTATCGTTCATCAACCTGAATCCTCCGTTAGGTCCTTTGATGGACTTGATAATATCATTCTTAGCCAGATTTTTTAGAACCTTAGCCATAAATGATTTTGGTATGAATAATTTCTCAGCCATTTCATCTGATTGTATATAATTGGAAGTGCCATCATTCATAGCAAGATAGAGTATCCCACGTATTGCATATCCGAAAGATTTAGAGAAATACATTCCAAACAATTTGTAGGAACAAAGCTACTTAGACAAAAATCAAGGTATATTGATAATTATCATTGGCTTAAATAACCATTGTCATTCACCTTATTTTTAAATCCAGATAGTTTTGGTCTTTATTAAAAAGACATTAATATCCTTTATTATCAAATTAAAAAAATTCTGAACAATGAAAAACAATATTTTAAACGTCTTTGGTTTCTTCCTCTTTCTGAGTGTATTTCAACTTGCTTGCAGTGGAGGTGTAAAAAAAGATTATAAAGCAGTTGACCTGCAGGAAGTATCACAAAATCAATCAGAAGTTCACGGAACTGAAATAAAAGAGGATGAAATCAAATTTAGTAATCCATTAAATGCTGATATGATAAAAAGCGGGCAAAATGTTTATGATTTAAAATGTATGGCATGCCACAAATTAACAGATGAAAGATTAGTAGGACCAGGTTGGGCAGGTGTAACCAAAAATCGCAAACCTGTATGGATTATGAATATGATTACGAATGTGGACATGATGCTTGAAACAGATCCTGAAGCGCAGAAATTGTTAGAGCTCTGTCTGGTAAGAATGCCGAATCAAAATGTGACTAAAGAACAAGCCAGAGATATTATTGAGTTTATGAGAAAGAATGACGGTGAACAATAATCTTAATTACTTACTAAAATTATCTACAATGAATAAAGAAATCTTGATTTTTAATCGAATGCATCTTCTGTCTCTTATTGGATTTGTATTAATCGCAGCGTTCAGCTTGAATGCCTGCAAGCCAAAAGGAATTCAATCAGCAATGGGAGGTGATGCTGCTGTCAAAGCGTATGTACCACCCGGCAAATACGATGAGTTTTACAATATCGTATCCGGCGGATTCAGCGGTCAAATGTCAGTTTATGGCTTACCGTCTGGAAGACTTTTTAGAGTGATACCTGTTTTTTCTGTTGATCCTGAAAAAGGTTATGGATATTCAGAAGAAACAAAACCCATGTTGAATACATCTCATGGTTTTGTTCCTTGGGATGATTTGCATCATATTGCACTTTCACAAACAGATGGTGTACATGATGGACGTTGGGCATTTGGCAATGGAAATAATACACCGCGTATTGCAAGGATTGATTTTAAAACATTCCGCACTGTTGAAATTATTGAAATCCCAAATAGTGGGGGTAACCACTCTTCACCTTTCATTACAGAAAATTCAGAATACGTTGTTGCAGGTACCCGGTTTAGCATACCTATGGGTGATAAACTTGATGTGCCCATCAATACGTACAAAGAAAATTTCAAAGGAACCTTAAGTTTTATCGGAATTGATAAACCAACTGGTGATATGCATATTGCATTTCAGATCTTATTACCCGGAGTAAATTTTGATTTGGCTCGTGCAGGCAAAGGAAAATCTCATGGTTGGTTCTTTTTCAGTTGTTATAATTCCGAAAGAGCAAATACACTTCTTGAAGTAAATGCATCACAGAAGGATAAAGATTTTATTCTTGCTGTGAACTGGAAAAAAGCAGAAGAATATTTGAAAGCCGGAAAAGCAATGAAGAAATCAGTCAAGTATGCGCATAATCGATATGATGAACAAAAGCACATGGCAACAAGTACTATTGAAACAGAAGTATTAATGCTGGATCCTAAAGATTGTCCGGACATGGTTTATTTTATGCCTTGTCCAAAATCTCCACATGGTTGTGATACAGATCCAACAGGTGAATACATAGTTGGAAGTGGAAAACTTGCTGCAGTGATTCCGGTTTTTTCATTCACAAAAATTCAGGAAGCCATTGCTTCTAAAAATTATGATGGTGAATATGAAGGCATTCCTGTTTTAAAATATGATGCTGTATTGCATGGTGAAGTAAAAAAACCTGGATTAGGTCCATTACA
>JAYVIT010000025.1:0-3978 GCA_043769965.1 Saprospiraceae bacterium | reverse complement strand
ATTATTTTTGATAAGGGAAGGGAAGGGAAAGGCACGCCATGGCGTGCCTTTCCCTTCCCTTCCCTTATCAAAAATAATATGTCATTCCGAACGCCAGTGAGGAATCTCTTAGTTGATGTGCTTTAAAAAAAGTAATGCTTGAAACATTATCCAGAAATTTATTAAAGCAGCGGCATAATGCAATTTGTTATACAGAATAATCGAGACTATCATTTGAAGCACATTCTCTGTAATCTAATATCTTCTATCTTCGTTGAGCTATTCAACCAAGTCATTTTAAATTTATGAATATCAATAATTCCATTTTATTCTTTCTGTTTTTAAATTTTCTTGCCTGTAAAGAAACAAGCAAGAAGGTAAGTTCACCGACTCTAGGGGAGATCAAGATTGCTTGCGACATACAACTTCGCGAAATCATCCAGCAGGAAGAAGATATTTTTGAACGAGAGTACAAGTATGCAAAAGTTGAATTGTACTATCAAAATGAATCTACCGTTTTTAAAATGCTCAAAGATGATAGTGTAAACACTGCAATTACATGCAGGCCATATAATGAATCTGAATTGAGTTTTTTCAGATCAAGACAAATCAATAATCCCAGATACTTTCCATTTGCAAAAGGTGGATTGGCTTTACTTTGCAATAAAGAGGTCAAGGATACAGGAATAGTCTACGAGGACTTTATGAATTTGTGTCGTGGTATCGAATCTCCACAATCCAGATTTAATACAATTGTAGTTGAAGATGTCAATTCAGGTATAGCGCAGTTTCTACTGGACAAAATTCAAAGTGAAACGTTTACTAAAAATGTTTTTACACTTGATAATAAAAATGATATTATGAAATATCTGACTCAAAACACGAAGGCAATTGCTGTTGTGGATTGGTGTGAATTCAGTGACACGGATAATACCGGGCAACAAGCCAGATTGAGTGAATGTAAGATTCTTGGTATCAGCAGGCCAAAAGATTCTGTCCAACTCGGCTTTTTAAAACCGGAGCAGTACTTATTGCAGGATAATCAGTATCCCCTGACCCGGACTTATTATATTCTAAGCGTGTCTGGTCAGGATGATCTCGGCCTGGGATTTGCTTCGTTTATTACCGGAGACATCGGCCAGCGCATACTTTTGAAAGCCGGATTATTGCCTCTATACCAATCAGAGCGGTGGATTGAGCTCAAAGGTGGCTCCTACAATGTGGTGGAGTAAAGACTTTTAATCATTTCTTAACTAGGTCACCCGAACGATGGGCCTGTCTCTTGCGTCAAAGGGTATATTAAATTTTGATGATTCTTACGAATACAAAAAATCATGTACCAATGAAAAATCTTATTTTTGCCGACATTTTCGATAAAATCAAGGTATTTATGAAACTAAGCATTTCTTCCGTCCTGATCATAATTGCGTTTATACAATTCGGTTGTTCCCAAACCATTCAGGAAGGGATCAATCAGTTGCAAAATGAAAACTATAATGCAGCCCTGAATTCTTTTCAAAAACAAGCTGAACTTAATCCAAAGGGATATATCTACCATTATCATATAGGTGAAGTCTACTATGCTATGGACAAACCTGCAGAGGCCAGGAAAGCATATGAAAAAGGCTTGAGCATTAGTTCTAAATGCGACCAATGCCATATAGGACTGGGCCGTCTGGATCTTGATGAGAATAGAATGGAAGATGCCAAAAGACATATTGAAACAGCACTTAAAGGAAATAGCAAAAATGCCCAGATCAATGCCTTGGTGGGTATGGCCTATTTAAATGGTAAGAAACCAATGCCAGAGAAAGCAATTGAGTTTCTAAGCAAGGCCAGGGATCTCGATCCAAAACAATCTAAATATTGGATTTATCTGGGTGATAGTTACCAGGCTAAAGGTGACAATGGCAATGCCATGACCTCTTATGAAACGGCAGTAGAAAAAGATAAAAATGATCCTGAGACCTACGTAAAAATGGCCAGAATTTGGTCCAATGGCAATCAACAGGATCTTGCTATAGAACAACTCGAAAAAGCCATTCTGTTGAAAACAGATTATGCAATTGCTTATAAAGATTTATATGAAGCATATATCAGGGCAGGAAAGCTAGATAAAGTGGTTCCGATCCTGGAGAAATATGTGAGTTTAATTGGAACAGATATAGATGCCAGAGTTAGATTTGTAAAATTTCTTTGCTTCCAGGCAAAAGACTATGGCAGGGCTATAGAAGAAGGAAATAAATTAGTGATCACCAATCCTGAACAATACACTTTACACAGATGGTTGGCCTGGTCCTATTTTGAAAAGGGTGAATTCAAAAACTCGTTGGATGAGAGTTTCAAACTTTTCGAAGAAATAAAAAAAGATACAGCAACCAGAAAGACCTTTCCTTCCGATTATGAGTATGCCGCAAAAGCTGCAGCTAAATTAACGTTGATGGATACGGCCGAGTTATTCTTTATTAAATTGATGGAATTGCAACCAGAAAGATCTGCGGAAATAAGCATCATGCTTGCAAAATCCTATTACGATGCAAAAAGATATGATAAAGCAGAGTACTGGTATCTTGAGAAGGCGAAACATGCACCTTTAACTGTTGGTGAATTGGTTTATGTAGGTATGTCTCAAAAAAATCTTCGTAAGTTTCAACAAGCTGATTCAACTTTTACACAAATACTTATACTCAGTCCTAAATATGATTATGGTTGGTATATTCAAGCACAGATAAAAGATAGTCTTGATCCGGATAAAAAATTGTTTTTGGCCAAACCATGCTACGAAAAATATATAGAACTGGCTTCAGTTGATCCTGTTAAAAATAAAGATAGATTAACGCTTGCATATTTTTACATGGCTTATTATTCCGTTCAAAATGATAATAACGAAATGGCCAAATCTTACTATAATATAGTACTCAGTATCAATCCAGAGAGTGAGGAGGCTAAAGCGAATTTGAAAATATTGAGTGGGTCTAAAAAAGAAGGAAGAAATAAATAAGCGACTGATTTATTTTATTTCAAATCGAAATAGTTCTTTTTCTTTTATAAAGCCTTGCAATACATCACCAATCTTCACTGAAGAAACTCCGGCAGGTGTCCCGGTAAAAATCAAATCACCTTTATTTATTTTAAAATAGATGGATATATGTTCGATGATTTTTCCAATTGAAAAAATCATTTGATTGCTTTCTCCGTGTTGAACAGGTAACTTGTTTTTAGTTAAACTGAATTTGAGATCGGCAATATTGATATCTTCGATTGGTATCCACTCTCCAATTACAGCAGAATGATCAAATGCTTTACTGATTTCCCAGGGCAGTCCTTTGTCTTTGCATTTTTGTTGCAGGTCCCGTGCAGTGAAATCAATTCCGACTGTTACATGACTTATGTAGTTTAATGCATTTTTTTCGGGAATTGATTTTCCTTTCTTGCAAACTTTAAAAACCAATTCCAATTCATGGTGAAGATCTTTCGTAAAATTTGGATAATAAAATGGTTTGTTGTCTTGCAATAATGCAGTGACCGGTTTCATAAAAATAACTGGCTCCGTAGGAACCGGATTATTTAATTCCTTAGCGTGATCGATGTAATTGCGGCCGATGCAGAAGATAGTCATTATTAAGAATTAAAGAATGTCGGAGCGGAGCGGAGATCCCGCAGAATTGCGGGAAAAGAGTTGAAGTTTGATCATTATTTATTGCAGAATTTGGAAAAGTTCAAAATCATGTTTAATTCAAATTGCCCCTACACTATTGCTTCTTGCCTATTGCCTATTGCCCATTGCCGCTTCCAAGCCGCTTTCGCTCCCGATCGCTATCGGGATTCACTCAGTTCAGTCATCCAAGTCCAGTCAGCGTCCTCACCTCATTCACTGTCTTCCTTGCCCGTTCGCGGATATTTAAGGCTGCTTTTTTAATTTCTTCCTTGATGGCTTTTTTATCTGAAAGTAATTCTGCTTTTCTTTTTTGAAGTGGAGTTACTGTTTCTATGACTGCA
>JAYVIT010000024.1:0-5824 GCA_043769965.1 Saprospiraceae bacterium | reverse complement strand
AATGACCCTGATTTTTCCTGTTTTTTCAATAATAAATAAACGCTCATCTCCACAATTGTCGATATCAACTGGAATGGATACTCCACCAATAAATTTGCTTATGGTAATCGCATTTTGAGATATAAGGAGAATAGAATACAATACATTAATCAGCACAATTACAATACGTGTCATCATAGTTAAATTTAATTGATAAAAATTATTTTTTGAATATCACTTCGACCTGAAGCGTCCAGTATTTTAATAAAATAGATTCCAGCATAAAGATCAAGATTTAAAGGCAGTATATCATTCATGCCATTAGATTTCCATTCGCTTTTATATACTTCAAATCCATTGGCATTATAAATAAACAATCTCAATTCACTTTCATCACTTTTGTTTTCAATAACCAATGAACTCTTGGTATGCACTGGATTTGGATAAATATGGAAGCGTGAATTTCCTTTTTGTACAGAATTGGTGGACGTACGTTTTTTAACTGTCAATGTAAATGCAGCGTGACAATTATTTGCATCAGTTACGATTAAGGTGTAATCGCCTCCAATCAGATTGGTAATAATTGCAGTTTTTGCACCATTACTCCATTGATATTTGTATGGTAATTTGCCCCCTGCAACAATTATACTGATTGCTCCGCTTCCGGTACCATCATCTTGAATAATATTTGTATCAGCTAAAACAATCTGCGGATACCAACCCAATTGAACTCTAATTACGCTGTCACATCCACTCACTGATGCATTGTCCAAGATTACATCGTGTAAACCAGGCTGATCAAAAGTTTGTCCATGTAATGTATAATTATCACCAAAACAAACCGTATCAATCCGATTTGAAAAGGATCTTGCCTTTGCAACAACCTCGATACAATCATTTCCTGTGCATCCATTATTCCCGGTAACAGTCACACAATATATTCCCCCTGTATCAATTTGCAAGATGGAACTGCTATCCTGTGTATTCCAACTATACTTTAAATATGTTTGGGTTAATAGTAAAAATCCAGGATTACCCGTACACAATGTATCTGTTCCACTGATATGAGGAACTGGTGCGGTCGAAGTACCCACTGCGACACAAGTTGAACCTGTACAATTCGCTGCATCAGATACTGTAACACAATATGTTCCCAAAGTATTTACGCTAATTAATTTTGTTGTATCTCCGGTTGACCATAAAAATTTTGCGTAGTCTCCACCATCCAGTATTGTAGATTGACCATCACAAACAAAATAGAAGCCACCTACAACAGGTTTAAGCGTTTCAATAAAAGTAATTTTGACTTCATCTTTGTGCGTACAAAACGAATTGCTTACTTCACGTGAAAATATATAAGTACCATAAACATTCACAATAACACTGGATTGATCTGCAATTGGATTAATAATAGCAGGAGCACCAGGTCCACTAACAAATTTCCATAGTCCTTCTGTGTAATTTCCAAAACTATTTAATGTTCCTTCAAATCCGCAATAGGTGAGATCCGGGCCTGCGGATACTATTGGACGAGCCCTAAAGATTACAGCTTGAAAATTTGATAAGCTTAGACACGGATGACTAAATCTTATATCTCCTCTGATATCTTTTCTACCTACCACTCTGGAAACATAATAATAGATATTGAATTTATACTTGGCAGGATCAAACGGAAACAAACCATTAGTACTTATTTTAAGTATGGATGATAATGGATTTTGCGGATTAGAAAATAAAATATATGCTCCGGCATCACCTGGATCCTGAATTTCAGATCCAGTAAACTTAACTGTAAAACTTTGACTTTCACAAACTTTAATAGTATCCATAGGCATCGTCCCAGCAACGGAATTGCAATTGCAATTTTCATAACCCTGATAAGCTATAGTACAGCCCTGAGCATCTGCAATTTCAATTTCGTAAGATGATTTGCAAAGCAAAGTGTCTGAGTAAAAAATATTATTTACAAAATCAATTATCCCTCGTCCTTTGCTAACAGTATAAGGACCTATGCCGCCATCGATTGAAAATACAATTTGATATGCAGAATCTATATTTATTTTTAGATGCGTAATATTACTCAAAATCAATCTAGGTGTCACGTGAAATAAGGTTTGAGAAGTATTTGTTGTGTCACAAGAATTCACGGATCTTACTTTCAATTGATAAAACCCCGGATCGAGTCCTCTTATATTAACCTCTGGCAGGACTGTATTGGCAAATAAGGTATCATTTATATACCATTGATATAAACTTGTTCCGGGTATATTGTCAATGGAAAATAAATGATCCAAACTATCCGGACAAAATGATTGTGCCCCTTGAATTGGTCCTGGTTCAGCTAACTGAAAACTTTGTTTGCCGGCAGTAACTTTGATTAAATAATCACAAATATCGCCATGACAACCATTCAGTAAAATATAATACCTCCGTCCTATTTCAAAATATTTTCCACCTAATGTAAAAGGTTGATCATTACAAACCGATTGACAAACAACAATACTATCAGAATTCCCACCACAAGAATTCCATATTGCAGCTTGCATACCGGTATACGAAATTCCATTTACATCAATACCTAAACAATTTCTTGGAAAAATTTCAAATACGATACTATCAGTGGAAGCAATAAAAGAAACCCATCTCGGATTGTGTGTCATTTCTAAACTGTCACATAGAAACACATTGGTGGTGGTATCAGACACTCCGAGTGAACCACAATAACCATGAACTGTCAGTGTACTACAAAACTCAGGCGCTGCTTTACAAAAATTAGATGCTTGCGGAATATCACAACTATTCGGATCATATACTACTACTCTGAATTTTGCGATGAGCAATTCAAAGTTTGCAAATAACGGATTTGTGATTCTGCCGCTATAATAACCTTCATCTGCATCGGACACTTGAATTAACTCATAAATATTTCTGTTGCTGATGTACACCACACTGGTATCCTTAAACCATTTAAAATTATTTTCCGTCAAACCCGGATCCACACCTGTCATGATAATATATGTTGTTCCTACAGGTACAAAAAGAATTGAATCCAATGTAACCGGATCCTGAGGATTAAAATCGTAAAAATATTTAGGCAGGATTTTGGTCAATGGTATCAAGTCCAAAAAAGTAAATCTGTTTCCAGTTATCACTAATCCGAAAGGATATTGATTGCCCCAGGTAGTGACTGTACTATAATCAGGAATTTGATCAAAACTATTGTTTTCGATATGTAAACTGTTCAATGGCGCTGCTCTTAAATCAGGTACTGCTCCGGTAAATTTATTATCACTAATCCAAAAATGAACAAGAAAAATCAGATTTGATAATGTCGGCGATAAGTTGCCACTTAGCAAGTTATCATTTAGGTAAATCTCAAATATAGTAGTCAATTGACTTAATGAAGCAGGAACAAGTCCACTTAATAAATTATGACTGAGATCGAGTATTTTGAGCTTTGATAAGGTTGCAATTGTATTTGGAATAGCTCCACTAAGTTGATTAAAACTTAAATTCAAAATTATACAACTGCCCAAATTTCCAATAGGTCCAGGTATATTACCCGAAAGCAAATTTTTACTTAGATTTAAATACTTTAGGTTGATGAGATTACTGATTTGTGTTGGAATCGAACCTTCCAATTGATTATCCTCTAGTGTTAAATCTTCAAGGCTCATTAAATTTCCGATGGTTAAAGGAATGGATCCATTCAACTTATTCGCAATCAGAGATACTATTTTAAGACCTGTAAGGTTTCCAATTTCTGATGGAATATTTCCATTGAGATTATTTCCATTCAAATGGAGCTCCGTAACACAACCATTAAAATCTGTAACGACTCCTGTCCATTGAATCATTGGAGTATTGAGATTCCATTTTGAGATCCAATTTGGACCATCTGTAGATTGATAAAATTTTACAAGAACAAGTGAATCATCGTGACGATTACAAGCGAATTGTAATTCCTGATGAGCTTGTACAGAAGCACCACTGTTGATCAATAAGAAAAAAAATGAAAAAATAAATAGCATGTAATCCCTGGTAAATATTTTATCTATAATGAAAATTGATTTTTGCCTAATGTTGAGTAAATTTAATGAGATTCCAAGAAATGCTCCAAATTTTAAAATGTAAAATGAAGAATCCAAAGAACAAAGACTAACTCTTGTTGCCTGATATTCAATAATTATAACACTTTACAAATAATTACAATGTTTATAACATTGTATTCCAATAACTTAAATTCTTGTAAGTCATTTTACCCGACTCGAAAAATCATGGATTACCAAATATTGACTTCAGGGGTCAGCACGATATTAAATTTTTGAAGGACGGATTCCGAAATATCTGAAGCCAGTTTAATGATATCAGACCCTTTAGCTTTGCCATAATTAACCAAAACTAAAGCTTGTTTTTCATGGCAACCTGCATCGCCAATTCTTTTACCTTTCCAACCACATTGTTCAATTAACCATCCCGTTGGAATTTTTATATATGCCTCTTCCTCATGAAATCCGGGTATGTTCGGATACATTCTTTTCAATTCACTAAATTGTGCTTTCAATACAATACTATTTTTAAAAAAGCTTCCAGCATTTCCGATGACTTTAGGATCAGGGAGTTTTGAATTTCGGATTCTAATTACAGCTTCGCTAACTTCCTGAATACCTGGATTCGCAATGTTCATTTTATCAAGTTCCTCAGTTATATTACCATATTTCAAATGAAGTTGCTGTATTTTAGTCAATCGCAATACTATACTGCTTATGAAAATTTTATCTTTAAGTTCTGTTTTGAATACACTTTTGCGATAAGAAAATTTACAATCCTCATTTGCAAATGTTTTCTTTTTTTTATCTAAAAGAAAAATTCCTTCCAGACTAATCAAAACATCTTTAAGTTCAACTCCATATGCCCCAATATTTTGAACAGGAGCAGCGCCTGCACTTCCGGGAATCAGACTTAGATTTTCTATCCCACCTAAATTATTTTTCAATGCCCATAAAACCACTTCATGCCAAACTTCACCTCCTCCGATTTTTACATCTGAATAATCCTGATGATCCGCAATAATTTCAATTCCCTTTATCTCGTTTTTTAAAATAGTTTCTTCGATATCGCCGGTCAAAAGAATATTACTTCCTCCACCAAGAATTTTACAACCCGGTCTTGCATTTAAATCAAGATTCAGTAATGCTTCTTCATTGTTGATGCGAATCAACTCTGAAGCAAATGACTCTACTCCGAAAGTGTTATATGGTTTTAGTGAGATCAATTGTCATTCATTTTTATGATGCAAAATTAAACAGAATCTTTACAAACCTAAATTCAATAAATTGGACATATCAATTACGAGGAGCATGTATTTAATGTAACCCCTGCCTATGCGGCAGGCAGGCCTTCAGGGTTTTAATTTATACAATTGATCAACGAATGGCGATGCCCTTCGCTATATCATAAGGCCCTTTCAGGGCATTAAGCTATTTATACATGTTTAATTTGTTTTTACATTCAAATCCGGTATTTAGAGATTCTCTTAATAATTAAAATGCCCTGAAAGAGCTGAATATTATAGGATCGTGCAACGCCCAATTAAATATAATTATCTATTCCAAACCCTGTAAATCATCGAAGAGCGACTCACTTCGCTATATCATAGTACTATTTCAGGGCATTTAACTCTTAATATTCAGCAAATCATTTTCTACGATTAAAACTTATTATGCCCTGAAAGGGCTGCATATTATAGGATCGGGCATCGCCCGATTAAATAATATCATCTCACCAAGCCCTGAAGGGGCGCAATGTCATGCTAAGGTCACCAGACATTCTATTCCGCTACCTC
>JAYVIT010000023.1:0-4628 GCA_043769965.1 Saprospiraceae bacterium | reverse complement strand
CACGCAACACACAACAAGGCAAATTAAAATATCTTCCATACTCTTGAACATAAATATCGGCAGCCAATTTGGATGCACCAAACAGCGAATGCTTTGATTGATCAATTGAAAAATCTTCTTTGATTCCATTGTAATATTCGGCATCTAAATAATCGTATCTGGTTTTAGTTTCCACTAAGGCTAAGTTATTAGGTGCATCACCATAGACTTTATTAGTAGACATGTGTATAAATGGAGATTGCGGACAATTTATCCGGCAAGCTTCCAAAAGATTTAAGGTGCCGGATGCATTCACATCAAAATCTTCAAACACTCTTGATGCAGCAAGGTCGTGACTAGGTTGCGCAGCAGTGTGAACAATATAATCCGGTTTTAATTCGGCAAATAATTTTTGAACTCCTGAACGATTGCGAATGTCCAATTCGATGTGATGAAAATTCTTGCATTCATCAATCAATAATTTTTGATTCCAGCGGGTATCTCCCTTTTGGCCAAAAAAATCAGCTCTCATATTATTATCAATGCCAAAAACTATCCATCCCAGCTTTTCAAAATACCGGACGACTTCGGAGCCAACAAGGCCTGATGAACCGGTTACAAGGATTTTTGGCATAATTTAAGAAAGACTCAATAGTTGATAAAGAGCTGCAAATTTATCAAATTAGCTTAAGATTTAGCCCTTTAAAAAATACTATCTGAAAAGGCAAAATCCAAATTATTAGGTATAAAGTCATTTTCTGCAAAAAAAATAATTACCTATAAAAATATCATTTCTAAAAATTAATTTATATTTTTGATTGATTCTACTAGTGACCGGTTTGATTTATTTTAAAATAATTTATTAACTCTTAAAATAATAGCAATGGATAATTTTTATCAAAATCTGCTCAGAAGTAGAATTTGGTCTCATTTGAGAATCATTTGTATTTGTCTGTTTTTGCTTTCCAGTAGTTGTGGACTCTTTGAATCCGACATAAACAAAGAAACCCATAAGTCGCAAATTGTTATAGGTCTGGCCGGTCAATATGCTAAAGACGAAATAGCTACTGTTTCTATTGATGGAGTAGTGGTCGGAAATGCAAGTTTTAATGAAGTCGCTACAAAAGAGGTTGAACCCGGCATGTATAAAATTTCTGCTATTGATAAAAAAGGTAATAAAGCCTGGTCTTCTGAAACTGTCGAAGTAAAAGAACAACAAACCCTTAATTATAGCTTGATTTGCGACCCAATCAAATTACAAATCAATATAGCAGATCTTTGTGGCCAGTCAGGTAAAGCAACACAACCCATGCGTGTTAAAATTTATGACGAAAATTCAATAATCGTGCTTATTACAGGAAGCCCATTTTTTAATGCTGGAGATATTGGCACAGTGCTGTTTGATCATGGTCAACGATCTATTTATATTACAGATGCAAAACAAAATATCTGGTATAATTACAATTCTGCATACTTTCCTTATGGCTCAACACTAACAGCTGATGTTTCTTGTCAGTAGTTGTTTGTATATTATTTTTGCTTGTAATTTATTAGAAAAATAATTCTTTCCAAGATTGCAATAATTAGAATTACAAAAATTAAAACCGAATAAGGGCTTGCGAAATTTACAGTCCATCCCATTGATTTAATTTTCTTAGGTGGAAATAATCATTTATCATCAGGATTGTGATAAAAGGCACCCCATTTCCAATTCTTCGGATCTGCATGCCAAGCGTCTTTTTGTTTCTTACTAGGTTTATCTCTTTCTTCCATTTTTATTCAAAGATAAATCGGGTATTGAATCTATTTTCGGTAATCCACAATCGAATTAAATAGTAACCTTTGTGCTGCATTGACGCTGAAATCTAATATCATTTTAATACAATCCACTAATATACATATTATTTCTCAATTTATAAATAGAGCTTCAACTTCGTTGAAAGGCTTCTAGCAGGGATGCTTTATACATCCAAAACCCATCAGCTCAATTGTTAAACGCAGAAATACAATAATCTACAGCTTTATGGTGAAAGCTTGAAGTGAGGATGCCTGACTGGCTGCTGCAGGCTTGGTGCAACAACAATTTCATAATTAATGCAATGCCATCCTACTTTGTCAATCTTTCTTTTAATCACTTTAATTTCTACATTAATTAATTTTAATTTCAAAATTTTGAAAAATTGAAATTTTATTTAAATTTGTGCCAATAACACCAGTATCTAAAAAAATAGTAACAAAACACCCATTCATATGAAAAAGTATATTCAATTTTTACTCCAGGACCTGGAGAACGCCAAGTCCATTATTCCTCCAAAACCCAATTACAAATTACTTTATCCTGATCATCCGGCATTTCAATTTGGTTTGGATTATATTGTTGAATGGGAAATGTCGCCAGAAATTCCTATGGAAAATCTTTTCGAAATAAATGTAGATCAGTTTCCGAAAAGTGAATTGTTAACGACCGAACAATTGGAGCAAGTCATAGAAGCCATCATAGAATTATGGGAGGCCCATCGGATCGATGCAAACATGCCAGAGAGCATACCTCCGGAGATCATGTATAATGTAATTATCAATCAATGGAGTGAACCATTTGCTTATGTTCAAGAAGGTTTTATGAGTCTGGATTTTTGCAATTATAGACATGGTCAATGCCCTTTCGGAAATGAATACTGCGACTGCAATAATGGCAAAGCTGAAGTCTTTATTGACTTCACACCGACAGATTTTAATTCCAATTAACAATGCGGGTAAATTTTTAAAGATTTTATTTTAACAGGATTATTCTTAATTTTGTTTAAGATTCAATTTTAATTTATTGATCAATTTTATTAATTCAGTCTAGTATTATTTCAGAAAAATATTAGATTTACAATAACCACTTATTTTTTTTTAAGATGATTACACCTCACCTACTTCTCAAACAGTATTTCGGCTATACCACATTCCGGCCTCAACAAGAACAGATCATCAATTCCATTTTACAAAATCAGGACGTATTGGTCCTGATGCCCACAGGCGGAGGCAAATCCATATGTTATCAAATACCTGCTCTGGCTAAAGAAGGAATTACACTTGTGATTTCGCCACTAATTGCTTTAATGAAAGACCAGGTCGAAGCGCTGAAAGCAAATGGAGTTGCTGCTGAATTTATAAACAGCAGTCTTAGTGCTTTTGAAGAAGCCGAAATCATAAGCAGATGTCATGACAATAAAATTAAATTGCTTTATCTCTCTCCGGAAAAAGTATTGTCACTATCTGAAAATTTATTAAAACAATTACCGATTTCTTTATTCGCCATTGACGAAGCACATTGCATATCACAATGGGGACACGATTTCAGACCGGAGTATGCACAATTGAAATCTCTTCGCAATTCATTTCCTGAAATTCCAATAATCGCGCTAACTGCAACTGCAGATAAAATTACCAGAAAGGATATTGTAACGCAATTAACTTTAAAAGATCCTCAAATATTCATTGCTTCTTTTGACAGACCAAATTTGCATTTGTCCGTAAGAAGCAATGTCAAGGATCGCGAAAAATATGAAGAGATCATCGATTTTATAAAATCACATCCTGATCAAAGCGGAATTATTTATTGCCTTTCGAGAAAAGGAACAGAAGCCATGTGCGCACAACTTGTAGGAAGCGGAATTAAAGCCGCATTTTATCATGCTGGTATGGATTCTTCATCACGGTCCAAAGTGCAGGAAGAATTTATTTTTGATAAATTGAAAATTATTTGTGCAACGATTGCTTTTGGAATGGGAATCGACAAATCCAATGTGCGCTGGATTATTCATTTTAACCTACCCAAAAATATAGAAGGCTATTACCAGGAAATTGGAAGATCAGGAAGAGATGGCGCTCCCGCAAAAGCAATACTTTATTACAACATCAAAGACCTAATGATGCTGAATAAATTTGCGGTAGATAGTGGCCAGCCTGAACTCAACCAGGAAAAACTAAAGCGAATGCAGCAATATGCAGAAGCAAGAGTCTGCAGACGAAAAATTTTATTGAGTTATTTTGGTGAGAACTTCGATCGCAATTGTAATAACTGTGATGTTTGTAAAGACCCACCAAAATATATGGATGGTACATTAATTGCTCAAAAAGCAATTTCAGCTTTATTGCGTGCGAACGAATCCATTGGTATAACTATGTTGATCGACATACTTCGTGGATCACAAAATGCAGAAGTCATAGCTCATGGTTTTGATAAATTAAAAACACATGGCGCTGGTAGAGAATTTTCCAATGAAGCCTGGCAATCTTACATCTTACAGTTGTTGCAAATCGGAATTTTCGAAATGGCTTACGATGAAGGATTTGTTTTGAAGGTAAGCGATTTCGGCAATCTGGTTGTTCGTGGGAATCAAAAAATAGATCTCGTTAGCCCAATCTTTAAAACATTCAAAGAGCGCAGTCAAATTGGTACAGTCTCTGAATCTGGAGATACCGGATTATTCGATGCCTTGCGTAAACTGAGAAAACAAATTGCGGAACAAGAAGGACTCCCACCGTATATCGTATTTAATGACAGCACACTTTTGCAAATGGTTGATATGTTGCCTACCAACCGAATGGAGATGATGCTAATTAGTGGAATGTCGTATTCTAAATATGAACGCTTTGGTTAT
>JAYVIT010000022.1:0-2545 GCA_043769965.1 Saprospiraceae bacterium | reverse complement strand
GCCCATTGTCGGGTTGACAAGCTCACTGAACTCCATTGTCCATCTGATTATAATTTCAACTCAAATGCCTGATCTACTCTTTTGTTAATGATCGCAGGTGTGATTTCAACAAATCCATATTTCTTGTATAATGCAATTGCATCTTTTAATTGAGAGACTGTTTCTAAAACGATTCTTTTGTAATTTTTTTGTTTTGCTTGTTCAATTGCGGCATCCATCATCAGTTTGCCCCATCCTTTGCCGCGAAATCTTTTGATCAAATACATTTTTTGCAATTCACAGGTTGTATTGTCAATGGAAATCAAACCGAAGGTCCCAACAACTATATGAGGATCTTCATCAATTAAAACGCCAAAGTATCCATTGGCAGCAAAGTAGTTTTTTTCTATATCGTTTAAATATTTATCTTTTCCTGATTCTTCGGGAACAAGACCATGTTCAATCAAAGAAGTGAACACCACATTTTTGATCGAAGCTATATCCGAATTTGTAGCGTCGCGTATATATGGGTTTTTGTCAATCATTTTTAAACCTTTTATATATTTATGTTCAATTACAATTGACTTTAATCAATTGTTTAGAAAGCAACAAGTAAAACTAAAAATTTTCAAGGTCAGGCCACTAAAGTCAACTTTATTCTGAAATTATTTATCCTTGAACATTACTGACAGCAACATATTTATTCAAGATGAGGCGGTATAAATGAAGGCTGAAAATGGTTTCAATATTCAACAAATTGCCTAACTGGATTATTATAATATGTCGGCTGGATATAACTCTTTATTAGCCGGAATTTTCGTAATTTTAGCCTTCAATTTTGTATTCATGCACATTATAAAAAGAATCTTCTCCATATTATTTTCATCTTCAGCGGGAGGGATATATACTCTTTTATTTGCTGCAGCTATTGGAGTGGCCACGTTTGTTGAAAATGATTTCGGTACCAGTGCTGCTCAAAAAGTGATTTTTAAATCCCATTGGTTTGAATTACTTCTCATTTTATTTTCAATCTGCATTGTTGTAAATGTCATTAAGTTTCAATTGTTCCAAAAGAAGAAGTGGGCAAGTCTTTGTTTTCATTTATCCATACTAGTTATTCTGACTGGTTCAGGGATTACTCGTTATTTTAGTTATGAAGGTATTATGCATATCCGGGAAGGAGAAACCAGCAATCGCTTTTTATCTTCAGATACCTATTTGCAAATCAAAGCTCTGGTAGATAATAAAGAATATCATTTTGATGAGAAAGTTCTCTTTGCATCGAAGGGTAATAATAATTACAAGAAATCATTACTTTTTGGAAAGGATCTGATCGAAATAGAAGTATTGAATTTTGTTCCAAATCCTGCTGAAGTAATGGTAGATGATCCTAATGGCGATGCATTTGTTAAAATTGTAATCGGCGGAGAAATGGGTAGGGAAGAGTATATGTTGAAAAATAATAGCTCTACCGTCATCAATGGAGTTCGTTTTAATTTTGGTGTTGAAGAACAAAGTAATGCTATTAATATACTCTATTTAAATGATTCCTTGTTGTTCAAAACCAATCAAACAATCCATCGTATGGTAATGGCTACTCAGAAAAAAGACACCATTACACCAATTGATTATCAACTTTTACTTACCCGTGCACTTCACAGTATGGGTGCATTCAATTTTGTTATAGGCGAATTTAAAACAAATGCAAAAGTTGAATTAAAATCAACAGATGTTAAAATGAGTAGTTCGAGTCTTGCAGCATTAAATATGAAAGTTAGTGTAAACGGAAATGAAAAACTATTTTATATCTCAGGAAGCCAGGGTATACAAGGCAATCCTCGCACTTTAGGTGTTGGTAAAACCCAACTTGCAGTAAGTTATGGAGCAAAAGTTTTTACTGTTCCTTTTTCTGTTAAATTGAATGATTTTATTCTTGAAAGATATCCCGGTACGAACAGCGCTTCTTCATATGCAAGTGAAGTGACTTTGATTGACCCGAGAGAAAACATCAATCTGAATGCACGCATTTATATGAATCACATTCTGGATCACGATGGATTCCGGTTTTTTCAATCTTCTTTTGATAAAGATGAGTTGGGCACTTATCTGAGTGTAAATCATGATGCCTGGGGTACTTGGGTAAGTTACATTGGATATATCTTGCTTACTCTTGGTATGATTGCTTCAATGTTTAGTAAGAAGAGCCGATTCTATACGCTAAGAGAAAATATTGCAAATCTTCGGATTGCAAATAAATCAATACTGCCCATACTAATTATATTAATTAGCTATTCTATTAGTTTTAGTCAGGAGAATCATTTTACAAAACAGTCTGTTCCCAAAATTAATCTCGAACATGCTGATCAATTTGGAAAATTAGTTGTGCAGGATCCCAATGGTCGAATGAAGCCTTTGAATACTTTAGCCAAAGAAGTATTGCGAAAAGTTTCTAGGAAGGAAGAAATGTTTGGAATGACATCCGAACAGGTTATGATTGGTATGATTGCTTATCCGGAAATCTGGAATAAAGCTCCAATCATAAAGCTGGGAATGCATGAAAAATTTC
>JAYVIT010000021.1:0-3449 GCA_043769965.1 Saprospiraceae bacterium | reverse complement strand
TACCATTTCCGGACCCTGCTGATGTCTATTACATCACTTGCGATAATGAACCCTATATAGACTTATTAGGCCGACCATGGGATCCATGTAAAAATCAATATAGTATCATGTTGACCAAAACAACAGACCCATTCAAATGTGATAGTTCAATCAATCTTACTGCAGTAACTATCGAGTTCTATCCAAGATGGAGAGTTCAATGTATTGGTGGTCAAGTTGAGTTGTCTCCCAATATCAGTATTATCAAACCATGTAGTGTAGGCGAAACCTATGAATTTGAATATAGATGGTATAATAAAAATGATGGAGCCAAAAAAACAATCAGTACTGATGAAAGACTTCTTGTTGATACTGTGAGTGAAGATTATTGTTTGGAAGTAAATGTGAAAGTTCAATTAGAAACAGAATTTGCTCTTTGTACAAAAACATTTTGTGAAAGATTTAATGAGGATGATTTGGTACCTAAAGCTTTTCCACTTGTTGGAGATTTGCCATTTTGTATAGGTGAAAATGGGTTTTACTGGATCGACACATTCATTGCGCAAAAAGTAAATTTCTTTTCCTGGACCATTGATGGTGGATTTATCACTTCCAGAGTAGATTCTCAGGCAGTAGAAGTAAAATGGCTGTTACCTGCTGGAGATACCGGATTGGTTTGCGCATTCTATGATACTGATTGTGGTAAGAGTCCTGAAAAATGTATCAAAGTTCCTATTCTGGCTTCTCCTGCTCCGGATGCAGGTCCTAATGACAGTATCTGTGGCAAGGCTTATAAATTTCAGGGTAAGAAGGATGTTGGTGGTAACTGGACGCAAATCGGAGGACCAGGTAATTCAAATTTTATTGATGTCACCGATCCTACATCCGATGTATTCGTAGATGCATATGGTGTTTACAAGTTTGTGTATTCTGAAACCAGACTTGCTTGTACTAGCTCAGATACAGTTGAGCTTTTTTTTAATTCAACACCTGATTCCAGTGGTTTGACATTCACCTGTAATGTCAAGCAGACCCAATACAAATTACGCTTTTTGGTAAAAGGTGGAACGCCACCATATATTGTTGTTCAGGGTAATGGCACAGTTGATGCTAACAACTTTTACAGCTCCGATTTTTTCGACAGCAATACAGATCATACTATTCTTATTCGCGACGCAATGGCTTGCATTTTGACTTTTAATTTTAATCATGAATGCAAGTGTACAAATGCAGTTGGTGCATTTCCAGTAGTGCCTGAGAACAAGTGTGAAGACCAAAGTTTCACACTCTTTCCTCCGGCTAATGTTATTCCAAATCCAAATGATACTTTAATTTATGTTCTTACTACAGATCCTGATATCAATAATGTTGCAGGCGGTAATTTTTTTATATTGCTGAGGTCTATGACGATAGAGTTTAATGCGGCTTATATGAATTATGGGAGTACCTATTATATTTTTGTACTGCTTGGTAAAAAGAATGGCAATGGTGGAATTGACTTCATCGCAGGCTGCGTGCAAGCCGATGGCCCTAAACCATTTATTTTCTATCAAAATCCAATACCCAATGCAGGTCCTGATGATAGCATTTGCGGAACACTTTATGATTTGAATGGAATCCAGAGTGTAAATGGATCTCAGATAAAATGGAAATTAGTTGGCGGCACAGGCTTAACTATCAATGATGATATTATTGCAACAACTCAAGTTAACACAAATGGTCAGTATGGAACTTTTGTTTTTGAATTGACAGAAGACAATAATACTTGTGTTGCTTCAGATAAGGTCAGTATTGCATTTAATTTAACTCCTTTTATTTCTACCCTAGAAAAGATTTGTTTTGGTTCGCCGGTTTCCCAGCAGCGCTATATTGCAGTAGTTAATATTCAAAATGGAACACCTCCATATCAGATACTCCAAGGTAATGGTATAATTAACGGCAATATATATGTTACAGATACTTTGCAAAATTTAGAAAAATTTACTGTTGAAATCCAAGATGCAAATGGCTGTATTTCCAATTTACTAATTGATGATTACTATTGTGATTGTGGAGCTACTAATGCAGGGATTCTCGATTCCACATTATATATATTCTGCGCTGATCAATGTACATCGATAAAGAACTTAGTTTCTGAAACGCTGGACCCAGAGGAAATTGCGCTATACATTTTCCATCAATCTTCCTGGAATGAAACTGATCCTGCATTTCCTAAATTGGATACCTTTTATTCTATAAATGATATTGTTTGTTTTGATTCTACTAAGTTGCTTCCTGGTAAAACGTATTACATTACTCGCGTAGTTGGAAAAAGATTAATGAATACAAACATAATTGATCCAAAAGACCCATGTAAGCGGAATAGTAACAATCAGCCAATGATTTGGTACTCGTATCCAGTTATTCATGCAGGAAGAGATTTTAAACAAAGAGAATTAGTTGCAAAACTCAATGCGTCTGAAATTCAATTCGGCTCTGGTTCATGGAGAATATTATCTGGTCCTGGTACTGTGTACTATGAGGATCCAACGAATCCAAAAACTAGACTTCGCGTTGATGCATACGGTAAATATTGTTTTCTATGGTCAGTTAATTTTTTAGGATGCTTCTCATACGATACAGTTTGTGTCGAATTTTACAAAACAAAAATCATCAATCCGGATTCTCCTAAGAAGGTATTTGATGACAGAAATGATTTTCTGAAAAAGGAAAAATATTTTCCAAACGAAATCTTTACACCTAGTTTAATCTCCAAATCAGGTAATAGTTATGTTATAATGTATGGTGAATTGAAAGATGCAATCAATTATCATTGGTTGGACATCTATGGAAAAACAATTTTGAATGAAAGTATTCTGATTGAACAAGGTGTGCAACGAATGAATATTAATTCGCCTATGCAGCAAGGATTTTATTTCTTTATTTTAGAGATAAATGGAATTCCGTTTGTAAAGAAAGTATCTGTTATAGAGTAAATCCGGAGTTATATTCTTATATTTACTAATTGTAGTATTGGCAAGCTGTCAAGCAGCGTATTGCCTTTAATTAAGATCATACGAATATGAAGAAGCTAACGAATTATCTTTCATTTATCATTCTGCTTATTTCCATAAACTTCCAAAAAGTAGCTACACAGTGCAATCCGGTATTGAGAGAAAGCTGTGACGACGCAAGTTCAAACGTTTTATGTGGACTAACTATGCTCAATGGGTATGCTTGTTCTAATTACAGTACTGTACCTAGCGAGTGCTCACCGATATGCTCGCAAGGAGGTGCTAGTAATAATACAAGTTGGTGGGGTTTTGCAACGGATGGAGGTAATGTGACCATCACATTAAGTGTAGGTGGATGCGCTAATGGTTTGGGACTTGCATTCGGAGTTTGGGGAAATTGTCAATGTGGTGAAGAAATTGTTTGCCAGTCCAATCCATGCACCTTACCGGGTACAACAAAATCTGTGAGCTTTAATA
>JAYVIT010000020.1:0-6907 GCA_043769965.1 Saprospiraceae bacterium | reverse complement strand
TAAATCGCGAAGACATAAAAAGCATTCGCAAAAAAGATATAAACTCTATTACCATTTTATGGACCTCCGGTGCGGATCAATTTGAAATTTGCAAAATCGATTTACTCAGAAATATGTTTGAATGCATTCAAAAAAGGAAATTACAAAATTAGGATTACACCTTCCTACAGATCCACGTTGGGTAAATCTCGCTTCGATTTCTTTGCAAGACATCCTTACAGATCATGCGTATTGCGAACAAAAAGCAGCTAGCTCAGGAATCTCCTTGGTACAAAAATACCCGGACAAAAAAGAATTGGTTGAACAAGTTGCTCCTATAGTCACCGAAGAATGGGGACATTTCAGATTAGTACTCGCCGAACTCAAAAAAAGAAATCTGGATTTAGGCATTCAACGAAAAGATGAATATGTGAATGCACTTCTATTGTTCCAGAAAAAAGGTGGATCAAGAGAAGAACGATTGATAGAACACTTATTGACATTTGCTTTAATCGAAGCAAGGAGTTGCGAACGGTTTCGATTGTTGTCGATACATTTGGAAGAGGAAGGGCTTAAAGAATTCTATCATCTCTTTATGGTTTCCGAAGCAAGTCATTATAAAATGTTTTTAGAACTTGCAGAATTGTATTCATCGAAAGATGTTGTTCGAAAACGTTGGCAAGAATACCTCGATCATGAAGCGGGAATTATGAGATCATTGGAAGTGAGAGGAGACCGGATGCATTAGCCGATTTTCAAAATTATCTTTGTAGCATGAATTATATTCAAGCCTTTCAGGCTTGTAATTAATTTGGTTCATTTGATCGGGCGATGCCTTCCCGCTAGGCGTAGGCTGAGCCTACGTCTGTGCGTCAGGCAAAATCTGTTTTGCAAATTACTAATGGTTTGAATAATCATGCTATTATTCCATTAATTTATTTGCAATCTATGATAAACAAGTTCATAATGTTTTTGAAATTATATTTTCAAGCATGTTTTGGTAAACAGAGTTTACCTATCACCGCGACGTAGGCGCAGCCTACGCCGAGCTTTAGAATTTTTCTCAAAATAAAAAAAATAAAAATAGAAGGAATTTTAAAATCCGACGCCATCAGTTACAATTTGATTTTGAGTTACTTCGTCTTCAGATCTTCTTTGGTAGGCTTTGTGGTCTGCGTCAGCTCAATGAGTTTGGTCATGATATCTGCGCAAGTTTGTATGATTGGCCTGATGGTAGCCGTTTGTTCTTCTCTTGGTTTTTCCATCCAATTTGTATAATCTTCCGGAGTCATCGCTTGTGTGATTTTTTCTGTTGCACATTTGCAATAATCATTTACCAATTCAGGATATTCTATTGCCGTTTTTTTACCGTTGTCGATACACTGTTTGGTAAGCATCTCTTTCAATTCTTCACTCCATTGCTCAGCTCCTGCAGTTGAAATACTTTGTGTATTGGAAGATGGATTTGAGCTTATTACGGCTACGCTAGCAGTTTTGCTTGGCCAGATTAAATACAAACCAATTAAGCAAAGTGTCACAGAAAAAATGCGGATTAATAAATTATCAATCCTTCTTGCTTCTGCCGGCTTATCATGGTCGGACTTTATTTTTTTATGAATAAGATTGAGATTAACTAATAAAAAATAAACTCCTCCTACAAAACAAATCAAACCAAGATAAAATAACATATGAATTTTTATTTACTGTACATCAAAATCGCATCCAAAAAAATCATTCTTTAAATAAATTATCATAACTACTTCCTTCCTTTTGATTCTTTTCAGCCAATTGCCTTTCCGGAACATCTCCTTCCAATTTAAACTTTTCGGTCTTTCCACCCATTAGCAATAACTTGCTTTTCTCTTCATAGTCCTGCAACAACTTTAATCCCTCTTCTTCAAACACACCATTTTGCAAATCGACTGAATTCATAAAGCTGGATGACAATTCCATAAAACGTTCCATCTCCCCTACTTTGCTTGCAACATCATCAGCGATGTGTTCTAATGCCTGATCAAATAAAACGCGTTGATCTGTATTTCCACTGATGACATTCATTGCAGATTTCATTGCACTGTGAGATGCACGTATTGCTTTGCGTTCTTGTTCTTTTAATTTTACCTGATCTTTAGTGTCTTCAAAAAGGATCTCTGAGTTTTGATACATCTTCATCAAGACTTTATTGAGTATATCCATTTTACTCAACAAGTGATTGTATTTTTCATTGGTCTCCTGCAACCTTGCTGCTTTGCGGGTTGCCAAAACCATTTGCGATTCCTGGTTTTGATTTTTTGCAACTTGTGCCATTCTCAATTGTGTTTCAATCTCTTTTGAATTTTCTGTGACATTGGTTTGTAATTTCCGGATTTGTCCTTTCAAGACTCCAATTTGTTCACTCATTTTCGAAAGATTGTTTTCCAAATCGCTGATATAATTTTTGAGAATGCCAATCGGATCTATTGTTACAAATATTCCAGTGATCCATCTCATAATGCTCTTGTACATGTAGCCGATAAGTGTGCGCATTCTCGGATCCAATACCATATAGATAATTGCTCCAAGCACCAACAACATACCGGAGAGATAAATCAGATTTGAAGTAAGGCTTATCAAATACGGTAAATATTTGTATAAAATAAATCCACCTCCAATCAATAAACCACCGAGAACGAGTGAGCCCGTAACGCCTTCAGGTTTGCTCCAGAAGCCTTTTGGTTTTTCCATACCTGGACCAGGATTTAAAGTTGCCATAATTTAAGTTTGATAAACGATTAGATTGAATTTTTAAATAAGGAACAAAAGTATAGTTAAAGTGGCTAAAATTCAGGATTCGGTCTACAATTCTCCTGTCAATGTCGACGAGTGATTATATAAAGTCCACGTCCGGGAGATTCGGATATCTCATCAAAAACTGAATTGCTTTTTCCAACTCGAGATTTTCAAATACGACGCTATAGATCATATTGATGATGGGGAGTCTCAGGTGATAATGCTTTGCTAATTGATTGGCAATGCGTACTGTTCTGACACCTTCGACAACTTCATCTACGGATGACATGATGTCTTTCATTTTTTCCCCTTTTCCAAGCCGGTATCCAAAACTGAAATTGCGGCTTTTATTACTCGTTGCAGTGGCGATGAGATCTCCAATTCCAGCGGTGCCAAGGAATGAGCGGGAAGTAGCACCAACGCTTTTACCCAGTTCAATCATTTCACGAAGACCGCGAGTGATGAGCATGGCTTCAAGGTTTTTGCCAAGACCCTTGCCGGCCAGCATGCCCGAGCCAAGTGCTATGATATTCTTAAGAGCACCGGCCATTTCAGCTCCAAGTAAGTCATATGAACCAAACACAAAAAAATACCTGCTCGAAAGGACCTCTGATCCGGCTTTGATTACTTCATCAAATTCACTGGCGATCACTGATGCTGCAGGTTGTTTATCCAAAATCTCTCGGTATAGGTTAGGACCAGCCAGGCAGCCTACTCTAATGACTGAAGTCTCCTGTCGGATTACTTCACTCATGGTATGTATATTCTTTCTGGAGATATTCACTTTGGCCAATCCGGACATTGGTATGCCTGCAATATCCAAACCTTTAGTTGCATGTATTAAAATATGTGCCGGAGTCAGGAATGGGGACATCGCCACACAGGTTTCCCTAAAGTTTTCGGAAGGAACAATAGGAAAAATCAGATGGGCACTCTTGCAAATTTCTTCTAGCGATCGAGTAGCTCTTATTCTGTGACTGAGTAATTCGCCTATGTTTTTATGCTCATTATTGATTCGATCCACCACTTGCTGCTGACGGGAGAAAATGAGAACATCTGTATTATGCGCCAATAAAGTAGCAATGGTTGTCCCAAAACTTCCTGCACCAACAACAGCTATTACTTTTTGAGTTTTACTCATTCAAAATTTAAATGGGACGGCAAAGGTAGAAAAAAGGGGGATAGGAACTAAAGGTTAGAAGTTGAATTGTTGTCCCAATCCCAACGGTACCGTTGGTACTGTTGGGATTAAATTGTTAATTTGCTGAATTGCTTGGGTTATGACTTTAGATTGAATATAACAATAATCATTTTACAACTTACATTTTACCACTTGACCGATTTACTGTTTTTCCGTTTATCTGTTTGACTCCCTCACCTTCTCTCCTTCATGCCAAACTCCACCTCCTTAAATTTCTCCAATAAAAAAAGTTCGAAGTCTTTAAGTTCTTTTGGTGCATTGTGATTGTCAATTACGGTTTTTCGTTTTCCGTATTCTTTTATGGTGATGATTGTGTTTGGTAAATCAGGAATGTACATTTTTTCTTCTATTGGATATACATTTGCCAATTCAAAGAAATTTGATTTTTGAATTTGTACTAACACTTGTTTCCACCAGTCTTCATTGATCAATGCATATTGTGTGCCCAATGGTTCTATGTGTTGTTGGCCATTGTACCTTATCATTCCACTCTGATAGATCGTATAATTAAATGTTGGACAAAATCCAAAGCAAGCAGACTTTTGAAAATAAAGTAATGTGTCTGTGTTTAATGCAAGCGTATCAGAACTTACCAATTCTTTTTTAAATCTTGGCAACTCGGGAATTTTCTGATCATTCGTAGAATTGCCGGCAGAATCTACATTGCATTTTCTACTGCAATTAAAACTGAGCAACCCAAATAATATAAAAACTATAAACAGAATGTTTTTCATCGCTTACTTCTTTTTTGCTTTTTCCTGTTGAATTCGCTGTTGCTCCTTCATCATGTTTTCCAAACGATCGCGAAAGCCACCTTGTTTTTTGGGTTTTAATTTATTGAGCTCAAGACTGGCTCTCATGGCATCATTATCAAACAAAAATCGCTTTCCCAAAATCGTTTGCGCGATGTTGAGCAAATTACTAAAAAACATATAACAGGTTAATCCTGCTGCGGTTTTATTAAACATAAACCAAAAAATCACAGGCATTAAATAAGTCATGTATTTCATGGCAGGATTAGCTGAAAAGTCCATGGATTGTGAAGAATAATAAGAAAATATCAGCGTGGAAACCATCCACAAGAATGCAAACAATGACAAGGTATCTCCAAACAAAGGCAAGTTAAATGGCAGATATAAAAACTCATCATAAGAAGTCAAATCAGCTGCCCATAAAAATGATTCTAACCTGAATTCAATGGTTGCAGGAAAAAACCGGTATAAGGCAATCCATATTGGCATCTGCAATAAAAGCGGAAAACAGCCTCCGAGTGGATTGACTCCAAACTCGTTATACATCTTCATCGTTTCTACCTGCTGCTTTTGAGCATCATCTTTATATTTACTGCGTACTTTTTCGATCTCTGGTTTAAGTGCTCCCATCTTTGCTTGTGACTGAAGCATTTTATATGCAAGTGGAAAGACCAATAGTTTTACAACAAATGTCATTAATAAGATAATCAATCCCATGCTCCCCATAAAACTGGCAAGAAAAACAAACAACGGACGAATGGCGTAACGATTAATGCTTCCGAAAATACTCCAACCATATGGAATGATATCCTGAAGATTTACATTAAATGCATCCAATCTTTTGTATTCATTGGGACCGATATACCATTTTAATTTGAATTCTTTGTCTTTGATATCATCAGCTGATATACTTAAATCGGTTATTAGTTTTTTTAGGTCATCAGCATTCTCTGCCAACAGTACTGTTTCAAATGCACCTTTGCTAAATCCGTTTTCTGAAATTAAACTGCTGTTAAAAAATTGATTGGAATGCGATACCCAATTGACTCGCTTTCCAGAACTCTGCATTAAATCATCTTCCCTGCATGAGCAATAATCAGCTGATTCATCTTTCTCCTTAAAATAAACACTGCTGTTATACCTTTCGTATTCATAATTTTTTTCAAGCCGGTCGAGATAATTTTCCCAGTGCAATTGAATATCATCATTACCTTGAAGACCAATAGTTTTCAAGGAATAATCTATAGTATAATCATCCTCTGTTAAATGATAGGTTTGAATAAATCGTGTAGAACCATCAAGATGTCCGGTAAATTCTAAAGTACGGCTATCAATTTGCTTTGTTTCAAAAACTAAATTTCGGGTTGATATTTCGTTGCCTCCGTTTTTGATTCGATACTCAAAAATATTTTTTGAATCATCAAGTAATTTTAAAACTGCCTTCTTCTCAGGTTCTCTATTCTTTGAAATTATTTTCTCATGATTTTTTATAGTTGCTTCTTTGATCACTCCACCTTTTGAACTCAATTCCAATTTGATCAATGAATTTTCAAGTGTAAAACTCTTTACTGGAAATTGATTGGTAGTATCTACATTTATTATAGTGTCTGTTTTGGCGGGTACATTAGATGCAGCTGGTTCCTGATTTTGTACTGCAGGAGACTTTTGAATTAGTTCTATTGAATCTTTTGCCCTTTTTTCTTTCATCTGTTCCTGCATTTCTGGCTGAAAGAAGAACTGATTCCATAAAAACAATACTGCTATGATTAATACGATGCCTATGATATGATTCCGATCCATATGAAGTCTATAAAATGTTGAAGTTGGCAAAGGTACAATTTTGGCTATTAACAGCGGTACCAATCGACCAATCAGTCAAATATGTACAACTTATGGCTATTCTTGGAAAAACGGAGAAACAGTGAAGCGGAGAAGCGGAGAAGCGGAGAAGGGCGGCACTAAACAGATGTTGTATAATAGGATGAGGTAGGGCAAAAAAAAACTACCCGCCAAAAGCACGGATAGTTTCTAAGACAGTAGTAGGTAATGTATAACTATTTCAATAAAATCCTTATTTAATAAATGCTTCAATACCCGGGTTATTGAAGCTAACCTTACCTATCACTACCTTTTTCAAAGAAGTAAATGATAGAGAAGATATACATTTCATTTATTCAAACAATTTCACTTTTCACAACCGGCTGTG